>CAMWRK010000057.1 GCA_947176655.1 uncultured Prevotellaceae bacterium
GAGTATTACTTCAGACTGGTGGATCATTTTCTTGCCAACGATGTTCCGCCATGTATGCTTCTATTCAACGAAGTTCTAAGCAAGGGGTTCGACGGGGGCAACTTCATCAGCGGTCTGGCAAATCACATGCGCCAGCTTCTTGTGGCCAAAGATGACTGTACCCTGCCACTACTTGAGGTCTCCGAAAGCAGCAGACAACGCTACCGAGAACAGGCAGCCAAGTGCAGCACCAGATTCATATACCGCGCCATCAGGCTGTGCAACGACTGCGACCAGGCCTACCGCCAGAGCCACAACAAACGGCTGCAAGTGGAAATTTGCCTGATACAGTGCGCACAGATTACCTCCGAAGACGACGTTCCCGGTGCGGGGCGTTGCCCCGTGAAGATTCTTAAACCAATATTCAGTCCCGTGACACAGGCTCAGCCGGCACTCGGGACAACCGTCCCAAAGACTCCCATCGTATCCGACAGGAACATTACGGCTAAGGCCGGCGGAAATACCGAAGCAAGACCTTACTCAACGAATGTCGCCAGACAGAGCATGACCATAGCCGAACCGGGCGATGCCAGGCGTATCGCCACGATCAAACTGGGACACCTCGGGCCAAGCATCAAGTCTGCACAGGCCAATAACGCCCAATTGGAACACAATGCGGCATCAAGCACAACCATCGCCGAGAACAAGCCGTTTACACAGGAGGAGATAACACACCATTGGCATGCCTACGTTGAACGCATGCCGACGGAGCGTCGTGCCATGGCCATGCGAATGAGAACGATGATGCCCAAACTCGTAAACAACACCACATTCGAAATCATCGTCAACAATCCACAGGTGAGCCAGTATCTGCAAAACATGAAAGACAGCATACTGAATGAACTCAGAAAAAGTCTGCACAACTCGCAGATACAGATGATAGTCCGCATTGCCGAAGCCCAAGAGGTACAGCACATAACCAGCAAGCCGGCACTATACAAGAAGATGGTGGCCAAGAACCCCAACATCCAACGCCTGGCCGAACTTCTTAACCTGGAGATATGCTGAATGTCCTACAACAGACCTCATAGCCATCACATACAACATAAAAAACATAGCACATAAGACATGACAGAACTGACACCAGAACTGGAAAAGCGTGTACAAAAAGCAGTTGAATATTTTATGGACGGCTTCGGCTGTTGCCAAAGCGTCATAGCAGCCTTTGCCGACATCTATGACATGGATGAAAAGACTGCCTTACGCATAGGCGCCGGGTTCGGAGGCGGCGTTGGCCGGCTGAGAATGATTTGCGGAGCCGTGTCAGGAACAGTGACCCTTGTTGGGCTGCAATGCGGCTCTACGGAAGGCAACGACAGCGATGGCAAGGCACACTGCTATAAAGTCGTGCAGGAGTTGCTTGGGAAATTCAAGGAAAAGAACGGCAGCCTCATCTGTGCCGAACTGCTGGCACAAAGCAACTGCAAAGCCGTCACCGACACTCACGTGCCCGATGAACGCAACTCACATTATTATAGTACACGCCCGTGCGCCCGCAAGGTAGAGGATGCCGCACGAATCTTTGCAGAGTACCTGGCAGAGACCGGCAATGCCGACAACTAACACACGGCATATTCCCATGCAGGCATGGCATGGCCGTTTGTGGGCGGGGCAGGCAATATCTGCTTGCGCGGTGACTTGATGTCCAGGATGCATGATAATATCACCAACTGCCGATTTTCATAAAACGCCCTAATTCACATCTTATCCTTCTTCTTTCATGAGTGACAAATTCAAGAATTCCCCAATGTGTCCAACACAATTGCAATCAGTTACCATTGACACATTGAGATTTCCGTTAGCAATTATGGTTCTATTTATTCATATGGAACCCTATGTGACGAATCTTTTTGAAGTTGATTATAGTTTGATTTCTTGGCATGGAATATATAATATCATTGGGATATTATTTTCCCATGTACTAACGCACATCGCTGTTCCTACGTTCTTTTTTATCTCTGGCTTTCTCTTCTTTATTAATTTTCAAGAATGGTCTTGGGAAAAGTACAAAAAAAAGATTAATAGTCGAATAAAGACACTACTTATTCCTTACATACTGTGGAATGCAGTTTCATTTGTGTTAATCATATTATCTATGTCTGCACGTGTCATCCTAAAAGGGCATCCTATTGATGACGTATATGCTTTTATCACAGAAAAAAGTTGGCATATATTCTACGACTGTCACGTGTGGGGTACAGACCGTGTCAATTGGCTTGGAGAAAACCTTAGGTCGACAGCACCGTTAGACTTACCTCTCTGGTTCCTGCGGGATTTGATTGTAGTCACTGTGCTGACCCCTGTTATTTACTATGCCATAAAGAGGTTAGGACTTTTTCTTATTGTGATATTGTTCTTGGCATACGTATCAAGAATATGGACGTTATTACCAGGATTCCGGATAACAACACTCTTCTACTTCACCACAGGTGCATACTTTGCATTGAACAAAATCAACATTGTTTACTTTGCAAACAAGTATAAATTAATCTTTGTACCCATTTGCTTTATAACGATGGTTGCAACAACTATTTTTGATGGTACAAGAACTGTCATTGGTCACAACATTTATCCATTCTTTATCTGTTCTGGTGTATTTACCGTGTTTTATGTGGCATCCATATGTATCACAAAATGCAATATCCCACCGAACAAATTATTAATCTCAAGTTGCTTCTTTATTTATGCAATACATTTGGTTGTATTTCCTATAATTGGTACCCCATTAACATTTACACGCAGGGTGCTACATTTCATTATTCCTCGTAATACCGATATAGAAGAAATTTTGTGCTATCTTATTTCGCCATTTTTAACAGCATATCTCTGCATTCTGTTATTAATGATTGCCAGACAACTGTTCCCGAAGTTAACATTGTACTTCTCTGGAAACAAATAAGTAACTACTCAATTTAAGAATTAAAACCAAATCTGTCATTAGAGGTTGATTCTTCGTGGTTTTTAATTTAGTCGTCACATAATCAGTAGCCTACAATTTTGATTTTCTAATGGTGGTCATTAGAAAATCAAAATTGTAGCACACATATACACAGCGGTTTACAAGTAAGACCACGGAAATAGGACTTTCTAATGAGCGATTTGGGTTAAATCTTCATGAAGCATAAGAAGTCAAACCTAATAACCTGTTGGTAGAATTAAATTAGAGAAACTCGTTGGCTGAATGATTTTTAAAATATTAACAATGAAAAAGTTGAGCAATTCGCAAATTATTGACAAAATTCTTGCCTTGCTCAGGTAAATGGAAAAACACCACAGCTGCCAGCTCACGAGCCGAAATGCACAACCTGTTTTCATAGTACTCCATCTTCCGCTTCTTATCTCAACGACTTTGCAAAATCCTGAATGACAGGTATCTTACGCATCAACACGGTAGTACAGCTCTTCTGGATCTCACCAATGAATACAACCATACCATTTCCCGTTTTCAGGCTTACCTCCAGTACCGTTCCATTGCTGAAATACTGGCGCATATAGTGCTCACCGTCCGACATCGAGTCATAGAAAATCTCCTGACTTCGTCACTCAAAAATCATTAATTTTATAATTGTCTTATGTACAGAATTTTGTATCATCAATTTTATGGTGGCACGGTGCAAAAATGTACATAAGAAGGAAGAAATCGGTAATGTCGGAATCATTGTCGTTGACAAAATCAACGCTAAAATGGGAAAACCAAGGTCAGATGCCACCTGAGGCTGGGTTTTCCGCTCTACCGCCCTATGAGGAAGATGGCCGGAATCTTGCTCAGGTCAGGCAGTGAGACACGCCTCCATTCGCGTATTGTGTGTGTGCGTATCCACTCATCTGACGTTGTGATGCCTGCAGCGATGCACATACGGGTATCCGGGCGCAAGGCGGCGCACAGTGTGTCGAACATCTTGCGGTTGCGGTAAGGGGTCTCTATGAACAGTTGCGTCTGCCCTTCGTTCCAAGCACGCGTCTCAAGTTGTTTGAGACGTTTGCTGCGGTCTGCCTCCTGCACGGGCAGATAGCCATTGAAGGCAAAGCTCTGACCACCCAGCCCCGATGCCATGACGGCAAGTATGGTGCTACTGGGGCCTACGAGAGGGACGACACGTATGTTGCGCCGCTGAGCCAGCGACACGATGTCAGCTCCGGGATCGGCAACGGCGGGACACCCGGCCTCGCTGATCACACCTACAGGATACCCCTCGGCTATGGGAGCGAGATAGTCGGCAAAACGCGAAATGTCGGCATGCTTGCCCATCTCGAAAAACATGGAATCGTCTATAGGGAAGGTGCGATCCATGCGGCGCAGGAAACGGCGTGCCGTACGGACTTCCTCGACTACGAAGTGGCGGATACGACCGACTATGGCGGCATTGGCGGAGGGGAGGACTGTGTCATGGGGCGTATCGCCGAGGGTAACCGGGATAAGGTAGAGTGCTGCCTCAATGGAGGCGGAAGATTGCATATTGTCCATAATATAACGGGTGTTGTTGCATATATATATGCGGGTAGACAATGTAGGGTTATTCGTCTGCCTCTGCACTGATCTGCGGCAATGGATTAGTGGTACTCTGCTTGGCACCGAGTTTGCGCAACTTGGCGCACGTTTGCAGAATGCTTTGTCCTGAGGGTTGCAGTTTCTTGTCTCCATCCTCATAGGCACGGACAGCGGCCTCCAGCGACTTGCCTATGGTCTGGTAGCGCTTTACGAACTGTCCCACACGATCCATCATCTCGTCGGCCAGAGCATAGACCTTGGCATGGTTCTCGGTCTGGGCTATCTGTGTCCAGGTGAGGTTTACGATGCGCAGGGCGGCGAATAGCGTCTGCTCGTCTGCGATGAATACGTTGCGCTCCATGGCCTTGCGCCACAGATCGGGCTGTGCGTTGAGAGCCGTCCACAACGCCCCTGTGTGGGGGACGAACATGATGACGTAGTCCATGCGTACCTTAGGCGGGATGATGTAGGAGGAGTAGTCCTTGGCGGCCAGTTCGCGCACGTGCTTTTGAAGACTGTCCACATGGGCACGCAGATAGTGCTGACGCTCCTCCTCTGTTTCGGCATTGACAAAATCCATAAAGGCTGTCAACGACACCTTGGAGTCTATGATGACCTCGCGCTGGCGGTCGAGATGCAGAATGACATCAGGACGCAGCATGTTGCCCTGCCCGGATCTGAGCGCACGACCGTCACTGTCGCGCATGGTTATCTGCGTATCGTAGTGTATGCCGCATGTCAGTCCCTGGCTGTCCAAAAGTTCGGACAATACCGTCTCGCCCCAGTCGCCCTGTACCTTGCTGCCGTGCTTGAAGACGCGTGCCAGTTCGTCGGCACTGAGACGTGCCGCCTCGCTCTGGCGCATGAGCTGCTGTATCTGCTCGGTCATGGCTGCGGAGATGGAGGCGTGTTTCATGCTGCTGTCGTCCATGGCACGGCGCATGGACTCGATGGTCTCCTTCAGAGGGGTGACGATCTGACCTATGTTCTGAGTGCTGCTTGCAGTAAATTCCTGCTGACGTTGCCGGAGCATCTCCTCGGCTGCGGCCTTCATCTCCAGAGTGACGCGCTGCTGCGTTTCGCGAAAACGGTTCTCCTGTTCCTCAAGAGCCTGAATGTGCTGCCGGCGAAGGGTTTCGAGGAGTTCTGCACCGCGCCGCTTTTCCTCGGCAAGACGCGACTCCATGTCCGTAGTCAGCCGTTGCAGGGTCTCGCGGGAACGGCTCTCCTGTTCCTCGAGAGCCTGACGGTGATAGCGGGAAGCCGTTTCTGCAGCCTCGTCACTGCGCTGCTTCTCGGACAGGAGACGCGCCTCCAAGACCTGTTCGCGGGCGAGAGCGGAGTGCAGTTCTCCGGTGTGGCGCACCTTCTGACGGAAAAACATTGTACAAGGAACTGCGGCTCCAAGCAAGAGACCCGCAATGAAAGCAAGAAAGACAGTCATTTGCAAATGGTATTTCGTTTAAATTCGTATATAAACAGCATTGCAGCCACGGACAGGCCAAAAGGAATGCCGTACCAGATTCCCTGGGCTCCATATCCAAGGAAAATGCCAAGGAAGTAACTCATCGGGATGCTTACAAAGACATAGGCCACCAAAGCATAGAGAACCATTCTGCCTACAGCCTCTATAGCCCTCAAGCTGTTGGCAAAAATGATTTGCGTACAATCGCCCAGCTGGTACAGGACAAATGCCGGAAGCAACGAGTAGCATACACTACGGACAACCGGATCGGAGGTAAAGACCGAGGTGACGGAATGGCGGAAAATGCAGATGACGGAAACCAGAAGAAGAGCTATCAAAGCCGATATGCCCCATGCCGTGCGGACAGTGTCGCGGACAGCGCCCCACTCGCCCCGACCACGAAAATGGCTGATGCGTATGGCCGCAGCAGCTCCGACACCGTAATGAATCATGAATATGAGGGTAGCGATGCTGCACATGACCTGATGGGCGGCAAGTGAGACGGAACCTGTCCACCCCATGAAGATGCCAGCGACATTGAACGAGGCCGACTCCAGACACAACTGAAGCGAGATTGGCAATCCTATACGGGTCATGCGTGCACAACCGGCACAACTGACTGTTGTATTGCAAGAAGTAAGCCACGGACTGAAACGGTGGTCGCGAAGCATTGCAGCCGCCATAACCGCGAAGAGAAAAACGCGTGACAGAAGAGTGGCTATGCCGGCACCGAGAAGACCCAGTTCGGGCATGCCGAAAAGGCCGTAGATAAACACGGCATTGAGAACAATATTCATAACATTTCCGGCAATCATGGCTTCCATTGGCAGTGACGTGACTCCAACAGCCTCGACAAACTGTTTCAGGGCATTGAAACCGGCAAGGAATGGCAGGGAGAACATCAGCACAAGATAGTATGGACGCACAAGGGGCATAAGCCCGGATGGCTGTCGCAGCAGTTCGATACGGAAATAAAGTATCGTGAGCAAAGCCATCAGCAGCAAGCTAAAGAACAGATTGACGACAAGACTTTCCCTGAGCGAGCGAGCGACACCATCGTTGTCGCCGCGTCCATAGGCTCCGCCTATAACCGGAGTAGTCGCATAGGATATGCCCAGGAGAAAAAATATGGCAAAGTTGTATATGTTATTGACCAATGCTGATGCGCCAAGTTCTGCCGTACCGTAGCGACCCACCATAATGGTATCGGCCATACCCTGAAGAACCACGCCGAGCTGACCAACAACAATGGGCAGACCAAGCAAAGAAATGGCTTTTATGTTGGAGACTATCAACGACATAGCTCACTATATGTCTTTTCACCTTTTATATAATATCGCCACAGGAGCGAGAAAGCACTCTGCTCCGGCACGCTGGAGAGTACGGCAAGACGCTGATTCTCCTCTCTGTCCTTGCGGAAATCGGGACGCATGCGGCGGTAGGCGCGACGCGCCCTCCATACTGCAAGAAAAGACCCCCACTGCATGGTCAGCAGGAACTGCAAAGAGGCAATGGCATCCAGCCAGAAGCGGATGCGCATGACTGGGCGCAGCCTGTCTTCTGGCAGATTCTTGTAAAGCAAGAGAAGGTTGTTGCGGAAATTAAGGAAGGTCTTGCGCGGATTGCCCTGCGGCAACGTGCCGCCCCCCAGATGGTAGGCCACACTATCCGGCACACACACCACGGAACGTCCGCGGCTGCGCAGACGCCAGCACAAATCGATTTCCTCCTGATGGGCAAAGAAACGCTCGTCAAGCCCCCCCACGACCCAATAGTCGTCGCTACGTATGAGAAGACAGGCACCGGTAGCCCACAGAACAGGAGCGACCGTGTCATACTGTCCGCGGTCAGTCTCAAGAGTCCCCATGACACGTCCGCGGCAATAAGGATAGCCCAGAGAATCTATGTATCCGCCACACGCTCCTGCGTATTCAAAATACTCCGGTGACCACTGGCACAGGAGCTTTGGCTGACATGCCGCCACCTCAGGGTGTTCGTCCATATATCGCAGCATCGGCTCCAGCCATCCTTCGCGCACTTCCACATCGCTGTTCAGAAGCAGATAGTACTCGGAGCCGAGTTGGGCAAGTCCGCGGTTATAACCTTCGGCAAATCCGTAGTTCTGGCCGAGGACAATACGGCGGACAGAAGGGAAATCACGTTCCAGAAGTTCCAGGGAATCGTCTGTGCTGCCGTTATCGGCCACAACAATCTCTGCGTCTCCGCTATGACGTAACACGGAGGGCAGGAAACGACGCATCATGCCCGCCCCGTTCCAGTTAAGTATCACTATGGAGAGTTTTGTACGTCCGGCATGCATCCGGCTATCTGCTTGACTGGCAATCATGGCAAAAATCTTATAAGTCGGAAATACATCCCACCAGAGCCGTTCCGTCCTCATTCCGGTCACCGAGACGCACATTCACTATGGTATTGTCCAGATTACGGACTGTAGGAAGGCACTCCATACAATTTACACCTCCAAACAACGTCGGAAGAGAAAGCTCCACACGGATGTAATTGTCGGTAAAACCATGCATCGTCCTTTGGCTCTTGCTGTGTTCCAGAAGCACAGGACGGACTGTCCCAGCATATCTGTCGTAAAAACTACGCGTTTTAAGTTCGCTGAGTTCAAGGATTCTCTGGCAACGCGCCTTCTTGTCCTCGGAACCGACGCGGTGCGGAATCTCCATAGCCTTGGTTCCAGGACGCTCGCTATAAGGAAAGACATGGTATTGCGCAACCGGCAGAGAGGCCATGAAATCGTATGCCTCTAAAAACAATGCCTCTGTCTCTCCACGGGTACCGACAATAGTGTCCACCCCGATGAAAGCATCTGGCATAAGTTCCAGGACACGCTCCACCTTACGGCGGAAAAAGGCTGTATCGTACTTCCGTCGCATAAGACGCAGCACCTCGTCACTTCCGCTCTGCAAAGGTATATGGAAATGAGGCATGAAAGCCCGGCTCTGCGCACAGAACTCCAACACCTCGTCCGTGAGCAGATTCGGCTCTATGCTGGAGATACGAAAACGTTCTATGCCATCTACAGAATCCAGAGCCTTAAGAAGATCAATAAAATTCTCGCCCGTGGTCTTGCCGAAATCGCCAATGTTCACTCCGGTGATGACAATCTCCTTGGCTCCTGCCGACGAGGCATCACAGGCCTGTGCCACCAAAGAGGCTATGCTACCGTTACGGGAACGCCCACGGGCATAGGGTATGGTACAATAAGTACAGTAATAGTCGCATCCGTCCTGGACTTTCAGAAAATAGCGTGTCCTGTCCCCACATGAGCACGAGGGCATGAAATTCCTTATGTCCGCCGTCCGCACCGTCCTGTGCTCATGGGCAGCCAAGGCACGCTCCTCCGGCATCATGGCCATACGTTCGGCAATGGCCTCGACGATATGCCCCTTCTCATTACTGCCCAGAACCAAATCCACCCCCTCCATGGCAGAGACCTGCTCAGGCTTCAGCTGGGCATAGCACCCGGTTACCACCACCAGGGCACCAGGATGGTTCCGCACCAGACGGTGTATAGCCTGACGGCACTTGCTGTCCGCCACCTCGGTAACGCTACACGTATTGACTATACAAATGTCTGCAATCTCACCCTTACGCGCCGTACGTACTCCGCGCTTTTTCAATTCGGCACCTACGGTACTTGTCTCTGCGAAATTCAGTTTACAGCCTAAAGTATAATATATAGCCTTCTTATCCTCAAATACGGTCATATTCAAATCTAAAGTAATGCAAAGTTACAAATAAGCATGGTAAGAACAAAGTAAAAGCATAAGTAAGTCACGAAAATCATTACGCCGCCTATCTCTCGTTTTACATGACCGCCACACACTATAACATCCGTTTCACCCGACTAAAAAATGATATATAACATATCTATAAATCCTATTTTTTGCACATCCAAGCATATCACCACTCGTTGACAATTACTGACAATCAGGATATTAGAAACCCATTCTCAAAAAAACATAAAAAATCACAAAATAAACTGAACAAATAAGGTCTGCATTAGAAAAAAATGTCGTACCTTTGCACCGCAAATAAAAATAATGATTGTTTTACAGTTTAAAAATTAAAAGAAAATGAAAAAGTTGGCATTTGTATTTGCAGCTATCGTTGCTGTTTCTTTTGCTTCTTGCAACAACAGCAACAAGACTAACGGCACCACTGACGAGTGCACCGATACCACCTGCATTGGGGTATGCGAGGACAGCACCGCTTGCACCGTTGAGTGCGACAGCTGCACTAACGCATGCTGCGACAGCATTGCTTGCGACAGCGTATCTGCAGAATAATAAGTCACATACGACATCAAGTGCAAATGGGGGCGATTTTCATCGCTCCCATTTCATTTATATGCCAACATACTCTCCGACCTGACGAACGTTCCATCCGTATCTTATATACACTCTCTCTATATATACTCTATATAAAATAGAATGGGAACACCGCATCAACGGAGTACTCCCATTCTACTTTAAAGTTTCGTAGTGAAAATGGCAGATTATGCCTTGGACGATTTGCCGGTCACGTGTATATGCGTGGGCACTCCTGCAATTATCAATAACAGGGCAAGTCCCTGAATCCAGTTCTGGTCTACTGTTCCGGAATTGAGAAATCTGTCCGTTGCATAACTAAGCACTAAAATAAGTGCTCCAACCACAATCATGATTATGCCTGTGTACTTCATCGTGATATAATGTATTATGTATAATTTATTGATTAACGGCGGTATCCGGTTGCCTTCCCTCCGCATGACTTTTATGCAAAATAATGAAATTTATCCGAGATAACCTAATTATTGCCGTAAAAATGGCCGATATATGTAAAAAAGAGTGCAAATAGTTGTGCAGTTCATGGAAATATGTTATCTTTGCACCGCATTATTTGCAACAAAACTAATTAATTTAATCATTTTTAAAC
>CAMWRK010000058.1 GCA_947176655.1 uncultured Prevotellaceae bacterium
GCATGATGGAGGCTCAATTTTCGCTCTTCGGCACTGATATGGTAGAGGTCAGCACACCTCCCATTCCTCCTGCCGAATCGTGGGGGACGTTGGAACGGCTTAACAGGGAGCGTGACTTGGTCGGTATTTATCTCTCGGGACATCCGTTGGATGAATATGCAGTAATTGTCCGTGACGTGTGTACCATGCATGCTACCGACCTTGAAGACCTCGCACAGTTCATAGAGTGCGATTTCAGTTTGGGAGGCATCGTTACCAATGTCAAAACCGGTATCAGCAAACGTGGCTCGGGCTATGGCATCGTTACAATAGAGGATTACAGCGGTCAGGGCGAAATAGCACTTTTCGGTCAGGACTGGCCAAAATGGAGCGGTTACATGATGATTGGCAGTACGTTATATATAACGGGACGCATTCAGCCTGGACGCTTTGATTCTTCGCGTGTACAACTTTCTATCGGAGAGATACAGTATCTGAGCGATGTCAAGGACGACCTGATTCAGAAACTTACAATACATCTCAATGCCGATACCCTTTCCGAGGATATGGTGCTCATGCTTGGGGAGGTGCTGAAACAAGAGCCGGGCAAGGTGCCCGTAGAGTTCATATTCCGCAACAGTGAGGGATATTCGGTGACAATGAAGCCTTCCGGCCTGAAAGTCTCCGTGACGCGTGGTCTGATGGATTTTTTCCAGAACAGTGACAGCATAGAGTACAGTATAAATTAGGCTACTGACGTCAGTGCGTATGAGTGTTAAACATCAAAATACATAACCCTAAAACTATTTACATTATGGCACAGAACATTAACAGCGCGAATTTTGAAGAGTTGATGGCTACGGGCAAGCCTGTGGTATTGGACTTCTGGGCAACGTGGTGCGGTCCTTGCAGACGTGTTACTCCGCTGATAGAACAGTTGGCAGAGGAGTATGCCGGAAAGGCTGTCATCGGGAAGTGCAATATCGAGGAGGACGAGGAATTGCCGACACGCTTTGGCGTCCGTAATATTCCCACCATATTGTTCTTCAAGAACGGTGAGGTCGTGGATAAGCAGATAGGTGCCTGCCCCAAGGAGGTATTGGAGGACAAACTCAAGAATATCCTTTAATGCATCCGTCATTCAAATAACATGTACAAGTTATGAGCGAACTTAACGAAGAACTGTTTTTTGCAGAAGAGGATCGTCAGGCGGTGGCATTCATACAGAACTACCTGCCCCAGGAGATTAAGGCGAAGTTCACAGAGGATGACCTGTATTATTTCCTCGATGCTTTTGCCGAGTATTGCGAGACTTCCGGCTTGGTGGACAGCGAAGATGACGATGAAGCTGAAATAGATATTGATGATGCCGCAGCTTTCATGGTGCGTCAGGCTGAGAAGGAGCATATAGGGATGTTTGATGCCGAGGATGTCCGCTGGGTCGTGGATGGCCAGCTGGAGTTCTGGGAAACACAGGAATGACCGACGAACAGTGTATGCGGCATGCCCTTATGCAGGCGCATGCCGCCTTGGCCGAAGGAGAGGTTCCAATCGGAGCTGTTGTCGTGTGCAGAGGGCAGATAATAGCGAGAGGACATAATCTTACAGAACGTCTGCATGATGTTACGGCTCATGCAGAAATGCAGGCCATTACAGCAGCGACGGAGTATCTGGGCGGCAAGTACCTGAAGGAGTGTACACTGTATGTTACTGTGGAGCCGTGTGTCATGTGTGCCGGAGCTTTGGGCTGGAGTCAGATAACGCGTGTGGTGTACGGAGCCGCCGATGACAAGCGCGGTTTCCGTAGATTTGCTCCATGTGCCTTGCATCCGAAGTGTGAGGTGGTTTCTGGTGTCCTAGAGGAGGAATGTGCCGCATTGATGAGGTCTTTTTTTCAAAGAAAACGGTAATGACATGGCTGCTCATAACGACTTCGGGGTACAGGGCGAGGAGATAGCGGTAGACTTTCTCCGTCGTAAGGGCTACATCATAGTTGACAGAAACTGGCACAGCGGTCACAAGGAGATAGACATTGTCGCCAGACAGGCAGATTTGCTAGTCTTTGTGGAGGTCAAGGCTCGTGCCAATGCTTTCTACGGCAATCCGGAGGATGCCGTTACCCGCCGCAAGATGCACCTGTTGGTACTTGCTGCAGATGCATATCTGCGATACAATGCTATAGACATGGAGGTGCGTTTCGATGTCGTCACAGTTACCGGTACCATCGATAAACCTTGTATCAAACATTACGAAAGTGCATTCAGACCTGGAATTGGAATATAGATATCTTGACGAGGTCAGTTCTACTAACGATTATCTGCGTACCTATGAGTCCGTGGCCGATGTCACGGTGGCATCGGCTTCTTGTCAGACGAAAGGGCGCGGTCAGATGGGTAATACCTGGGTGAGTGAGCCTGGACAAAATCTTCTGTTCAGTGTGCTGGTATGTCCAGTGAATCTGGAGGTGCGTGACGCTTTTGTACTAAGTCAGGCTATGGCACTTGCCATAAAGGATGTTCTTGATGCCTATCTTGAGGATGTTTTCGTCAAATGGCCTAACGACATATATTGCCGTGGAGAGAAGATATGCGGCACGCTTATAGAGAACTCTCTGAGTGGCAAATATGTGTCTCGTTCAGTTATAGGTAGTGGAGTAAACGTAAACCAGACAGAGTTTCCCGGTGGTTTGGCTGTTCCTGCCACATCGTTACGTCTTCATCTTGGTCGGGAACTGGTTCCTGCGGAGTTGCTGCTTTCTGTAATATCCGGTTTTTCCGGATATTATGGGGAAATCCTTAACGGCAGCTACAGACGCATACGGGAGCAGTATCATGCATCCTTGTATCTGAGAGGTAAAGCGTGTCGTTTCTGTGATGTGGACGGTGTCTTTTCCGGATGTATATCTCATGTGGAATCAGATGGGCATCTTATAATCGTGGATGACAGTTCCTGTACGAGACGCTATGCCTTTAAACAGGTCAAATTACTTCACGCAGATGGAACAGAATAACAAAATCATATAAAACTATAATGAAATTTAACCGTATTTTGCTTAAACTCTCGGGTGAGAGTCTTGCCGGAGAGCGTAAACAGGGCATAGATGTCGAACGCCTTAACGACTATGCCCGTCAGATTAAGGAGATTGCCGACATGGGAGTGCAGATAGGCATTGTCATAGGCGGCGGTAATATATTTCGCGGACTCAGTGGGGCAGGCAAGGGCTTTGACCGTGTCAAGGGCGACCAGATGGGCATGTGCGCAACAGTGATAAACTCCCTGGCTCTAAGTAGTGCACTGGATGCAGTGGGACAGAAAAACCGTGTCCTTACAGCCATACGGATGGAGCCTATCGGTGAGTTCTATACCAAATGGCGTGCCATAGAGGCCATGGAACGTGGCGAGGTTGTCATAATGAGTGCCGGTACCGGCTCTCCCTATTTTACTACCGATACCGGCTCTTCTTTGCGAGGTATTGAGATTGAGGCCGATGTCATGCTAAAGGGTACACGTGTGGACGGTATATATACTGCTGATCCGGAGAAGGATCCGACGGCCACCAAGTTCGATGATATTACATATCAGGACGTTATTGCAAAGGGTCTGAAGGTTATGGACATCACTGCCACGGCCATGTGTATGCAGAACGACCTGCCGATTTATGTGTTCAATATGGATGTGCTCGGCAATCTTAAGAAGGTGATTTCCGGAGAGGAAATAGGCACACTTGTACATAACTGAAAAAACAGTTTAGACTTCGTTGCCTGTAAATCGCCGACCGTTTCATGTATCGGTGTCGGTGTAGTGTATATGGATACAATGTCTCAGTATATGTGGCATTGTATCCCGTTGTCTTATTATATTTTGTTGTTATTGGACATAAATATGCCAACAATAAAATAGCCGTTATGACTTATTTAATGCACTTGCATTGAAGTTTCGAATTGTCAAGTGATAATGTTATTTCGATATGAAATAGCTGCTTGTTCAATATTCCATAGCTATCTGTATGGATACATCTTGTTTTGTTGGTGAGAGGATTTCTTGATTTCCTGACGAGATACTATTTCTGTCGAACATGTGTGTCATGGCATAGCGTACCTCTGTCATCCAATGCGAGTGCGGAAAGACGTAGCGTATGGTGCTCACCAATCTCATTCCATGCCCGTAATACATGCTTGGTGCTGTGCTGTTGCGCAGTGCTGGTTCGTAGATGTAGATGCGCGTCCCGTAGTCCGGAGCGTGGAAGTAACCGGCCATGAGGCTGAAACGTAAGGTTTTGACACGGCTTGTTCTTCCATGCAGCAGTTGTCCGATTCCTATGCCAGGTCTGCTTCCTGAGGCCAGATGTAACGTCACCGTGCTTTGTAGTCTCCATTTCTCTGACGGACGGCAGGTCCATTGTGCCCGCAGATGGTGGTGTGCCGTCATCGCGTCGTTGGCTGCTTTACGTTTTATACGGTAGCGGAAAGAAAGGGCGTGAATTTCCGTTGTCTCCCATATCCATTCCGTCATCATCTCCTGTCCGTTGTCCGATGTTGTCATGCCGTATCGTGGCCAGTAATGGAAGAAGAAGTCGGCAAATGCCGTCATAACAAGTCTTGTCAAGGGGCGTGCCTCTATAGTGAGCATGGCTCCTGTCTCGTTTTGCACGCCAGAGTTCTCGCTTATTGCCGAAGCCATGAAAGAATGGTAACGGTAGTCGTAGTAGCGACCGAGTGCACTGAATTTAAGGTTCCTGTTCACCAGTTTCTGCATGCGTGCCAGTGCAGCTACGCCTCCATTTGAAGTGCTGTATGCCACTTCTGTTGAGCCACTCCATTTGTAATGGCTGTATCCGAAGTGTATTCCGGCTATGCCGAAGTCCTGTCCGCGAGGTAACCATTGTCTGTACGTGGCGTTGCCTGGCGCGAGAATACGGTTGAAGTGTTGCCAGTATCCAGTCGCACCTATTGTGAAATGTCCGACTGTGGTTTGAATGTGCGCCCCTGTTACTGTGGTGAGTGTGTTTTCTTTCTTGTTTAGTTCCGTATCTGTCCTGTGGTATCCGTTGGTGACAAGGGTCTGTACCTCCCCTTTGTCGTTAAGTGTGGCATCCAAGGCCTTGTGCGAGAAGAACAGCGTTCCGCTCACGGTGGGGCGTGACGTTCTGTTGTCATCAGTGCAGGTGCGTGTGGCCAGAGTTACGGCGACACCGCGCAGGAAACCGCTTTCTGACACTCCTGTCATGGGACGTACACCACGTCCGATACCGCTCGTCATAGTTGTCTTGCCCCATGGGCGTGCACTGTTTATCACCAACCCTTCGCCCCATCCTGCACGATAGTCACCTATTATGGCTGTTTTCAGAACGCCCTTGTCGCGTATGGTTGCATATCCGCCGTAGCTGTCATAGAACCGCTCACCAGGATCTTTTTTGACATGCACTCCGGCTTCCACGTGCCGACCTGTAACGGCATAGCGTATACGGCTGTAAAGCGGATTGCCTATGTAGGCTCCTGTCTGATACCCCTTGCGGTAATACATAGGAATGTCCATGCGTGTGTCGAGAGTGTGTGTCATGTGCTGGAGGTGGAACCCCTTTTTCTCTTTGCCGGTGTGTCCGTTCTTTGGTGGCTCGGCTGTGAAAAACAAAGGTATGACGCGCCGTATCTGGCTGTCAAGTGCGGGAATGAGAGCCAGTTCTCCGAGGGACAGCATAGTTCCGTTAAGATGCACATATGCCTGTATGGCTTCTATCTGTGATGGGGTTAGGAAAGGGAGTGCTGCCATCTCTTCTGGTGTGGCGGTGTTTATGTTCATGGGGTGGCTGTGCAGCCACTCCAGTAGTTCTAGGTAGTCTGTCCACTCTCCGTCTGCAATATTCTCGCTGTCGTATGCGAGTGTTTGAATGAAATCGTCCCACGACATACCGAAATATGCCGCGGGACGATTGTCGTCTTGCGTTAAGGTGCCCGGAACGGGACTCGAACCCGTACGACCGCAATGGTCAAGGGATTTTAAGTCCCTCGTGTCTACCGATTCCACCATCTGGGCCCAATTCGCTTCGGTCACGCCAGCGCTAAGTCCCGTAACCGGCGCAAAGATAATAAGAATTAGTGAAATACACCGTATGATTGGCGAAAAATGTTTCACCCTTTCATGGTTTTCCCCTCGTGGCGTCCCGCTTCCAAGGCTTTTCTGTAACACTCGCGGCACAGCGGTTCGTATTCGGTCTTCTCGCCCAAGAGCACCTGCTTGTCCACATCTACCAGACGGTGGCTTATGTAGGCCAGTGCGCCGCACCTCATGCAGATGGCGTGAACCTTGCTTACTTCGTCGGCTATGGCAAGCAGAGCGGGCATGGGGCCGAAAGGTTCACCCTTGAAGTCGAGGTCAAGTCCTGCAACGATGACACGTATGCCCTGATTGGCCAAAGAGTTACACACATCTACTATGTGCCTGTCGAAGAACTGTGCCTCGTCTATACCTATGACATCGTAGCCTTGTGCCATAAGCAGTATGCTGGTGCTGGAGTCTATGGGGGTGCTGGCAATGCTGTTGCCTTCGTGGCTCACGACATCCTCGCTGCTGTAACGCGTGTCCATAGCTGGCTTGAATATTTCCACCCTTTGCTTTGCGAATATGGCACGCTTTATACGGCGAATGAGTTCCTCCGTCTTGCCGGAAAACATGGAGCCGCATATAACCTCTATCCTACCTCGGCGCACTGTCTCGCCGCCGTTGCTGGTCACATCTTTCATACGGTTGTCTGTCTGTTGTACTTTCTGTTACGCGTACAAAGGTACACATTATACCCGGATGCCTTTGTGAGTGTGCGCATAATGTACGTATAAATATAGGAGAAAGGTATTTTTTAGCTACACATGGTTGCAGGAATTAAAATATTATGCTTAAATTTGTGGACACAATAGGGAAACTAATTCCTTACGTCAATGGGAATATTGTATTTAGTGCCGACCCCTGTCGGCAATATGGAGGACATTACCGCCAGGGCTTTGCGTATTCTGCGCGAATGCGATTTGATTTTGGCCGAGGATACGCGTACCAGCGGCAACTTGTTGCGCCATTTTGATATACGCAAACCCATGCTGTCTTATCACAAATTCAATGAGCATCAGACAGTGACGCGTGTTGTGGAGCGTCTTCTCGGAGGGGAAGTCATTACTGTTGTCAGCGATGCCGGCACTCCTGGAGTCAGCGACCCGGGGTTCCTTGTCGTCCGCGAGGCCGTGAAGGCGGGTGTGGAGGTAATAACACTCCCGGGGGCTACGGCTCTTGTTCCCGCCTTGGTGAGCAGCGGTCTGCCGTGCGACAGGTTCTGTTTCGAGGGATTCCTGCCTCAGAAAAAAGGGCGGCAGACACGTCTTGAGACTCTGAGGACGGAGAACCGCACCATGATTTTTTATGAGAGCCCGCATCGTGTACTGAAAACGCTGCAACAGTTTGCCGGCATATTCGGTGCGGAACGCAGGTGCAGCGTGTGTCGCGAGATAAGCAAACTGCACGAGGAGAGCGTGCGCGGAACGCTGTCTGAGGTGATAGAACACTTTACCGAAGTCGAGCCGCGCGGCGAATTTGTCATAGTGGTGGCAGGGATGGAGGGGGATGCCGCTTCTTTGTCTGGCTCAGGGCTTGCGGAGACTTCAGACGGGGAAGATGTTGGAGAACGTCATTTCAGTAGGTACAGAAACAAGCAGTCATAAGTAAACCATGACTTGCTTATAAAATAAATTTCACGACTTACCTAACCAAAAGAACACAGACTCATGAAAAAGATCACTATCATTGCCTCAGGCTTTGCCATGCTTCTGGCAGCCTGTCAGAACGGGAACGATGGCAGCAGCCGTATGCAACAGCAACTGGATTCGCTGCAGGCTATCGTGGACAACAAGGACGGAGAGCTGAACGACTTAATTGCCACCATGACAGAGGTCCAGAACGGTATACGCCGCATAGCTGAGGCGGAGGGACGTGTGACGGTGGCTGACGGCAATATGGAAAGCGCGTCTTCGCGTGCCATCATACGTGACAATCTGGAGTATATACGCGATGCAATGCAGCAGAACCGCGAACTGGTGGCACAGCTTCGCGAGAAACTGAATGCCAGTCGTTTCAAGGAGAACAAGATGAAAGGACTGATAGACGGGCTTCAGGCACAGGTGGAGAGTCAGAACCAGCGTATACAGGAATTGGAGGCTTCTCTGGCAGAGAAGGATGCTACCATAGTGGCACAGACGGGACGCATAGATTCGCTTTCGCGTGATGTGGCTGCCCTGACCGAGACAAATCAGGAACAGTCAGGTACGGTGGCACGTCAGGAGAAGCAGCTCAACAGTGCGTGGTTTGTGTATGGTACAAAGGCCGAACTTAAGGAGCAGGGAATCCTGAAAGGTTCAGAGGTGCTCAAAGACAGCGAGTACAATAAAGATTATTTTACCGAGATAGACATACGGCACGTCAAGGAGATTAAGACATACAGCAGGTCTGCCACTTTGCTGACGACACATCCGTCCGACAGCTATATCCTTGCCAAGGATGCTAACGGGCTGTACGAGTTGCGCATAGCCAATCCGACCCGTTTCTGGAGCGTGAGCCGCTATCTGGTGATGCTTGTCAAATAGGTGGCAAGAAACGTATGTAACGACTGATGAAGACAACACGAAGCAAATATTATAACGCCTCGCGATCCAGCCTGCCTTTCGAGGACGGAATAGGGAAGGTGGCCGGAACATGTGCTGACGCATCAGATGGGGAGACTGCTGTGCTGGTTGGCATAATAACCCCTCAGCAGAATGAGCGCAGGACAGGCGAGTATCTGGACGAACTGGAATTCCTGGCAGAAACGGCAGGGGCACATACCGTGAAACGTTTTACGCAGCGCATGACCGGTCCTTCAAGCGTGACGTATCTCGGCATAGGCAAGTTGCAGGAGATACGCGCGTGGATAGATGCGGAGGAAGAGGCTGAACGCCATATCTCCATGGTCATCTTTGACGACGAACTGTCTGCCAAGCAGCTACGTAACATAGAGAAAGAACTGGGTGTCAAGATACTTGACCGTACGTCGCTCATATTGGACATCTTTGCCATGCGTGCGCAGACTGCCAACGCCAAGACGCAGGTGGAACTGGCGCAATATCGCTATATGCTGCCACGCCTGCAACGTCTGTGGACGCACCTGGAACGTCAGGGCGGCGGTTCGGGTAGCGGCGGCGGCAAAGGTTCGGTGGGTCTGCGTGGTCCCGGAGAGACACAGTTGGAAATGGACAGACGTATTATTCTGAACCGCATGGCCTTGTTGAAGCAGCGGCTGACCGATATAGACAGACAGAAGACAACACAGCGAGGCAACCGTGGGCGCATGATACGTGTGGCTCTTGTGGGTTATACCAATGTTGGCAAGTCCACATTGATGAATCTGCTTTCCAAAAGCGACGTG
The DNA here is from genome assembly GCA_947176655.1 of uncultured Prevotellaceae bacterium. Lineage (GTDB taxonomy): Bacteria > Bacteroidota > Bacteroidia > Bacteroidales > Bacteroidaceae > Physcousia. The sequence goes on from CAMWRK010000058.1 coordinate 9,419, forward strand.
TTTGCCGAAAACAAACTTTTTGCTACATTGGACACTACTGTGCGCAAGGTCATAGTGGACAATCTGCCCTTCCTGCTGTCGGATACGGTAGGATTCATACGCAAACTGCCGCATGACCTGGTGGATTCATTCAAGAGCACGCTGGATGAGGTGCGCGAAGCCGACCTGCTTCTGCACGTAGTGGACATATCGCATCCGGAATTCGAGGAACAGATTGCAGTAGTGGAGAAGACTCTGGCCGATCTGGGCTGTGCCGGGAAACCGTCAATGATAATATTCAACAAGGTGGATGCTTACAGGTGGGTGGAGAAGGATGCCGATGACCTTACGCCGTCCACACGGGAGAATGTCTCTCTGGACAATCTCATACATACATGGATGACGCGCCTGTCAGGCGAATGCCTGTTCGTTTCTGCCCTCGAGAAGACGGGTTACGACACTCTGCGGAGGGTGCTGTACAACAAGGTGCGGGAATTTCATGTGCAGAAGTATCCTTACAACGACTTCCTCTTTGAACATTACGAGGAATAACATTCATATTATGCAGAAAGCAAATGAGAATGCGGAACATGCACCGCAGCTGGAGCATCATTCCATACTGGACGAGAGGATAACTTTTGACCGTTTTGTGCGCGGTCTTCTGCTTGTGGGATGTGCGGCGGGCATATATCTTCTGCTGGACATGCTCAGCGGAGTGCTGTGGCCGTTTTTTGTGGCATGGCTGCTGGCCTACATGATGTATCCGATGGTTCTTTTTCTGGAACTGAAGTGCCACATACGTTACCGTCTGCTCAGCATTTTGGCGGCGTTGTTGCTGGTGTCGGGGGTGGTGACAGCTTTGGTGGTTCTGACGGTTCCGCCAGCCGTGCAGCAGATTGCATGTCTGTACGATGACCTGATGCTTTATGCGACGACATATTTTGCCGGAACGGATGTACCTCAGCGAATAGAAGCGTTCTTCGCACAGAATTTCGACCAGAATGACATTATACGTTTCTTTCAGAATGATGATGTCATAGATGCCGTCAGCGCGGCTCTGACGCATTCGTGGAGCCTGTTCTCGGAGACTATGAACATTGTGTGGGAGATAGTGAGTTTTATGATAGTGCTGCTGTATCTGTTCTTCTTTCTGATGGACTATGAGAAGGTCAACCAGAACTGGATACGTGTCATTCCGCGCGATCAGCGCCCAATGGCGGGTCAGATTGCCGCAGCCATAAAACGCGAGATGAACTCGTATTTCCGCGGACAGGCTACTGTCGCTTTTATCGTGGGCGTGCTGTTCAGCATAGGTTTTCTTATCATAGATTTCCCGATGGCTATAGGTCTTGGAATGTTTATCGGCTTGCTCAACATGGTGCCGTATGCACAGTTGCTGGGCTTTATTCCCACTATATTGCTTGCTTTGCTCAAGGCCAATGATACTGGCGGTAGTTTTTGGCTTATATTCCTGA
>CAMWRK010000059.1 GCA_947176655.1 uncultured Prevotellaceae bacterium
GGTCTTAAGCGCGAAGACCGACGGTCTTAACGCTTAAGACCACGATGTCTAAACCCCGACATCACGATGCCTCGTCCGGGACACCGCAAAGACGCACTCCGAAGACCTGTTCAACCCCTATATGGATGCCCGAAAGCATATTGAAATATCCTGACAAAAAGTGCTGCCTTGACAAAATATACAGCCCTCCGGCATGCCTCGGGGCGGATTTTGCTCCCCTATATTATATATAAGGTATGTGCGCAGACGGCATCCTATCCTAAGGAAGACAGGATGCCGTCTGCGGTATGGATACGATTTTGTCCATAGTATTCTTCGGGGGCTGACATTGGCAGAGACAAAAAGCCGTCGTCGGGAGGAGTGGCTCTCCTCCTCCCGACGACGGAGACGGAGACGGAGGAACGGAGAGTGGGCTATAAATCCCACGTGCCAAGTTCCTTGCCGTCGGCATCAAGAACGCGCAGCGTCATGTCCTTGCCCTTGCGGGAGAGAACCATCATCGTGGCCTCATTCGTGGCCGGGCCGCCTCCTATGCACACAGGAAAGGGATTGCCCTTGTCGCCAGCCGGATGGTAACGAAACTCATGCGTATGGGCACTGACATTGAGGTCGAAACGTGCCTTGCCGAGTATGGGACACCAAAGTTCGGAACAGGGCTGATACTTATCCGTATTGCCCCACAGGGGAATGTGGTTGACCAGCACACGACGCCCGGCACGCCGGAAAGGCCGGCTCCGCATCTCCTCGCGCAGGAAGTCCTGCTGCTGGCGACGGAATGCCGTAAAATCGTTCAGGCCGTAGTACACCCAGTGGTCATCGGGCTTGTCCTCTCCGCAGTCCAGTATCACAAAACGCGTGTCGCCCCAGCTGAAAGCCCCGTATGTCTGTCCGCCGGGATGTTCCAACAGAGAAGGCAGGCCGGCGGAATATGCGTTGCGTATCTCATGGTTGCCGCGCACGAAGAATGCGGGAATCTCTGCCGTGTTGAACCGCGATGTCAGGCTATGCACGGTACGTATGGCATCCTCCCTGTCGGAGGGTTCAGCCAGACAGTCACCGTTGAAGACGATGAAATCGTGCGGAACGGTGGCGGCGAGGGCGGCCATCTTGCGTATTGTCGCGCCATACTGGTGAAGGTCATTGAATATCAGAGCCGTGAAATCCGTCTGGTTCTCTGCCGGAAGACGGAACGAGTAGAACTGTGTCCTCAACGTGTCGCCGAAGATTTTGCTGTATGCAGCATAGTGCAGTATCTCGCGGGCACAAACACGGTAGAAATATTGCTGTCCGGGCAGCAGTCCCTCAAGCCGCACACGGTGTTCTATGTCGTGGCACACAGCCTGGCCGCCATACTCCATGGTGGCGCGGCGCAGAGACAGGGTATCGGTGCCGTACTCCACCCAGGCATGCACCCTGGTACGGGTCTGGAACATCACGGAGACACCTCCGCCGGTGGGATTCTGAAGGTAAGGTTCGCCCACAAGCATGCGCTGCGCAGGTGTCTTCAGTTGGAAGCGCACGAGCACAGGGCGGTGGTCCGAGGTGTGGCCGTAGTCGGGAACCTCAGCCGAGCGCACTACGACAGGTGCAGATGTCGGCTTGTATGCCGTAACATAGTCGATGCACTCTTCAGGAGATTTGGCCGGAAAGGTGTTCTTGTCTTTGGAGGACAGTATGGTGAAGTCGTTCTGGAGAAGCTCCATAAACGGAGAGTCAGGCGTGTCGTTGAAGTCGCCGGCCAGCAGGAAAGGTTTGGAGCAGCACTGTGCCTCGGAACGAATGATGTCGAGCGATGCAGCGCGGTCGGCCTCTGTGAGCGACAGGTGCGTACAGGCAAGCACTATGTCGCGGAACTCGGCAACCAGCAGAGTACGGGCCTCCTCCCTGCCTGGCAGAGGAACACGGCGCACGGAGAGAGGGCGTTCTCTGGAGAGTATGCCTATGCCATATTTGCCGCCGTCGAACTTTATGGCCGGAGAAAAAACAGGATAATATTGCGTCTGCAGAGCCAATTCACGCAGAATGTCCATACGACCGCTTCTGGCAGTGACACTGTCCAGTTCCTGCAAAGCCACGAAATCGGCATTGCTCTTCAGAATGGTGGACGCAATGTCGGCAATATCCTTATGGCCGTCATCGGCGGTGGCATTGCGGATGTTGAAGGTCATCAATGCAATCTGCCCCGGAGCATAACCGTAGCCCGCAGGGCGGGAATAGGCTGCCATGCCGCCAATGCACAGAAGCCCGATAACGAGAAAAACGAGATTACGTTTGAAGTTACTCATAACTGTCATTTGTCTATACAATTGAATTAAACGATATATTCCGGTATATTGAAATACTGTCAGACGAACAGAAATGTGCTGCCTTATGGATACAAATTTAGGGCAAAAAAGCTGACAGACAACAGGTCTGTACCCATATTTCACAGACACGTGCCACAAGCAGACCGAAAACATGGGAATATTTTGGAGGTCTGAAATAAAAACATTATCTTTGTTCGCAATAAAAGACCATTTTATTCTCTCCGCACCTATGGAAGGCGACCTCATAAGAACCAACACCTGGCTGACACCCTTGGCCTGCATCTACGGGTGGCTGATGTCGGCAAGGAACCTCCTCTTTGACTGGGGGGTGCTGGAGAGCCGACAATACGACATACCCGTTATCTCCGTGGGCAACATCACCGTAGGCGGGACAGGGAAAACACCTCACATAGAATATCTTGTCAGCCTGCTGTCAGGCAGATACAGGGTGGCCGTGCTAAGCCGCGGATACAAGCGCAAGAGCCGCGGATATGTCCTCGCCACACCCGACACGCCGATGGAGATGATCGGCGACGAGCCATGGCAGATGGCACAGAAGTTCCGGAACATATACGTTGCCGTGGACGCAGACAGACGGCATGGCATAGAACGTCTGATGACGGACAAGGAGACGTGCGACGTCCAGGTGATACTGCTGGACGATGCTTTCCAGCACAGATATGTCACGCCAGGCAAGAACATACTGCTCACCGACTATCACCGGCTCATAACCCGCGATGCCATACTTCCGGCAGGCAGACTGCGCGAATCGGCACATGGCAAGGAGCGCGCCAACATGGTAATAGTGACGAAATGTCCGGAAAACCTGTCACCAATGGAGTACCGCATCGTGGCAGAGTCGTTGCAGCTGAGACCCTACCAGCAACTTTTCTTCAGCACGGTCAGATACGGGCGTCTTGTCAACGTCCTCACCCACGAGATACGGCCAATGTCGGACATGAAACACTACAATGTCCTGTTGCTTACCGGAATAGGCTGTCCGGGACAGATGAAGATGGATCTGAACAGGCGCTTCGCTTCGATAACACCCCTGAACTATGCCGACCACCACTATTACACCGACGGGGACATGGATACCATATCGGCAGAACTGGAAGCACTGCCGCAGCCACGGATGATAATCACCACAGAAAAGGACGTGACGCGCCTTATGTCCATGCAGTCGCTGCCCGACCGTATAGCCGCACACATCTGGGTGTTGCCCATAGGGATAAGATTCATGCAGGGAAAGGAAAGAATATTCAACGATAAAATCACAGGTTATGTACAAAAGAATATCAGAAACCGCGGAATGGCTCAAAGCCAGAATGACGACAAAGCCTGAAACAGCCATAATCCTGGGCACGGGTCTGGGAGAACTGGCCAAAGAAATAGAGAAAGAGCTGGTAATACCATATACGGAGATACCTGCCTTCCCCGTCAGCACTGTCGAGGGACATGCCGGATGCCTGATTTTCGGCAAACTCGGAGGCAAGGACATTCTGGCCATGGAAGGGCGTTTCCACTACTATGAGGGATACAGCATGCAGGAGGTGACATTCCCCATACGTGTCATGTATGAACTTGGCATAAAGACCCTGTTAGTAAGCAACGCCGCAGGAGGCACCAATCCCGACTACCGCATCGGCGACCTGATGGTCATAACCGACCAGATAAACTTCATGCCGGAAAATCCTCTGCGAGGACGCAACCTGCCACAGGGGCCGCGTTTCCCTGACATGGGACACGCCTACGACCCAGACCTGATAGCCCTTGCCGACACCATAGCACAGGAGAAAGGCATAGAGGTACGCCACGGCGTGTACCTGGCCACGCAGGGGCCTACCTACGAGACGCCCTCCGAGTACAGGATGTTCGCGCGCTGGGGTGCCGATGCCGTGGGCATGAGCACCGTGCCTGAAGTGATCGTGGCACGCCATTGCGGCATACGCTGCTTCGGCATAAGCATAATAACCGACCTGGGCGGACACGAACAGATAACGAAGGTGACGCACGAGGATGTGCAGAAAGCCGCTGCAGAGGCACAACCACGCATGGCGGCCATAATGGGAGAGATGATAGCACGCTCGTGATTTCTCCGCAAGCGGCAACCGCCGAAGAAAACACATACAATCAAGAACATAGGAATGGAAATAGCAGAATTGGGCGAGTTCGGTCTGATAAGACGGCTCGCCGGAGATATTACGCCCGTCAACGAATCCACGGTAAAAGGCACAGGTGACGACTGCGCGGTGATTTCGACAGACGGAGCACAAGAGACTCTCGTAACCACAGACATGCTGATGGAGGGTGTGCACTTCGATCTTACCTACATGCCACTGCGGCATCTCGGCTATAAGGCCGTGATGGTAAACCTCAGCGATATCTATGCCATGAACGGCACACCGAAACAGATTACCGTCAGCCTTGCCATAAGCAAACGTTTCCTCGTAGAGGACATAGAGGAGCTGTACAGCGGCATGAGGCTGGCATGCGAACAACACCACGTGGACATTGTGGGCGGCGATACCACAAGCAGCATGACTGGACTGGCCATAAGCATAACGGCCATAGGTACAGCAGCGAAAGGCGAGGCCGTGTACCGCAGCGGAGCACACGAGACAGACCTGATATGCGTGTCGGGCAATCTGGGAGCCGCCTACATGGGATTGCAGATTCTGGAACGTGAAAAAGCGGTATACAACGAACAGGTGCGGGAGACGACAGCCCAGGCACGCAGGAACGGTGCCGACGTAGAGGAAGCCATAGCACGCATCCCCCAGCCGGACTTCGCCGGAAAGGAGTATCTGCTGGAAAGGCAGATGAAGCCCGAGGCCAAGAAGGACATCATAGAAAGACTGCGCGAAGCGGGTGTGAGGCCCACGGCCATGATAGACATCTCCGACGGTCTGAGTAGCGAATTGATGCACATCTGCGAACAGAGCCACTGCGGATGCCGCATATACGAGGAACGCATACCGCTGGACTACCAGACAGCCGTAGCTGCGGAGGAATTCAACATGAACGTCAGCACGTGCGCACTCAACGGGGGCGAGGACTACGAACTTCTATTCACCGTCCCGCTGACAGCCAACGATACGGTCAGTGCCATAGAAGATGTAAAAGTCATAGGCTACATCACTGCCGAGAGCCTTGGTAAAGCACTGATAAGCAGGGACGGCAACGAGTTCGAGCTGAAAGCGCAGGGCTGGAATCCGCTGAAACAGCCATAAGGTACATTTCACGTACATACCTTAATATCATATATCAGGTAGTTATATATTATATAAGCAACTGTAACATGAAATAGCCCCCCGCCGAAAATACTTCGGACGGGGGGATTATTGAAATAAGGCCTGTTGGGACAAGTTCGTTAATTTATAACAACTGATTATTATTGATGCCGGATAACAGTTTCTGCATCTGGCTGTGACCAAGCTTGGCAATAGCTTCTGCCTCATCGTAGTCGTAGCTGCCGTATTCTCCAAGGGCGACATTCAGATAGATGTCAGGGGGAGTGAGGCGGAGAGCCATTTCCGTGTTGCGCTTCATAAGGATGGAAATGGTGTCGTAGGTCAGGGAAATATAGTTGTTGCTAAGGGCATTCAGGCCAGCCTGCAACTTGCGCGAAAGATAACCGAAGGGGGAACCCTTGTGCCTGGATGCGGCGGCGGCATTATCGTTGTCCTCCCACTCGTAATCCTCCAGATTGACGGCAACGAGCATGTCCCCCTCGGTACGTGCCACACAGTCCAAAGGCAAACCGTTGGTTATGCCGCCATCTATGAGCAGCATGCCGTCGTGCTCCACGGGACGGAAAAGCATAGGTATGGATATGCTTGCACGGATGGCATCGTAGAGACTGCCGTTGCGGAATACCACTTCGCAGCCCTCTTTCAGGTTCGTAGCCACGGCGCAGTAAGGTATGGGGAGGTTTTCTATACGGCAGTCCGGCACCATGTCCTTGAGCGCATCCATAAGACGGTTGCCGTTGAGCAGGGCATGGGGGCTTAACGTAAAATCGGCCAGATCGAAAACTTTGCCGCGCGTAAGGCTGAACATCCATTCCTTGACGCTGCCCAGTCCGCCAGAGGCATAGATGCCACCGATGAGCGCACCCATCGAGGTGCCGGCAACAGACGTTATTTCATATCCGGCCTCTTCCAAGGCCTCTATGGCTCCGATGTGTGCGAACCCCTTGGCACCGCCGCTGGCCAGCACCAGGGCAACCTTCTTGCGTTGAGGCATAAGGCAAAGACTACTTGATGTTGTCTACAAGACGGAACATACGGTTCCAGCGTATGGAGGAGAACCCGCTGCGGTCAGGATCCACAGACAGCCATATAATGACGGGTTTGCCGACAACATGGTCTTCGGGTACAAAACCCCAGTATCTGGAGTCTGCACTGTTGTGCCTGTTGTCGCCCTGCATCCAGTAATAGTCCATACGGAAAGTGTATTCCGTGCTCTCCCTGCCGTTTATCAGGATGCGCCCGTCATCGGTAACGCACAGGTCGTTGCCCTCGTAAATACGTATCGGGCGTTCATAGACAGGAAGATTATCCATTGTCAGTTTTACCGTCTCACCCTTGGCAGGTATCCATACAGGGCCGTAGTTGTCGCATGTCCATCCGGTGTGTCCGTTGAGCGGATAGAGATTCTCTGTCTCGTTCTGAGGATGGTACTTGACGGAAGCCACCAGATCGGGGCGCGCCTCAAGCGCCGCCTTGGCTCTGGCAGTCAACGGCATGTAACCGTAATTGCGGAGAGACAACAGATCCTCTCCGGATATGCCGAGTTCACGAACCAGCGGTTCGGGCAGAGGGGCAAGCAGCTGCACTTCGTAGTTGTACTGCACATTGTCCGGCTCCTTGTTGGGCACACCGTCGAGGTACACGATATGGTCGCGAATCTCCAGCGTCTGCCCAGGCAGACCCACACAACGCTTCACATAGTTCTCCCTGCGGTCCACCGGACGCCAGTCCACCTGCCCGAAGGACGACGGATTGTTCTTCACATAGTCGCTTCCCGTCTGAATGGCATGGTTATAGAACCGATACCACTCCAATGCCGACAGGCTGTCCGTCTCTGCCGGCACAGGCATATTGTACATGTACAGTTCCTTGCACAGCAGATAATAGTCGCGGTTCTGGCAAGCGTATGCCACGGTGTCCCCGCCGGGATAATTAAACACCACTATGTCATTGAGCGTTATTTCCTTCGGAGTAACACGTTTGTAGTCCCACTGCACGCTCTCTATGTAGCTCTTCCCCAAGTCGAAAGGGAGCGTATGCTGGCACAGCGGGGCGTGCAACGGAGTCTGCGGCACGCGTGGACCGTAGGCCATCTTGCTGACGAACAGATAGTCGCCCACCAGCAGGCTCTTCTCCAGAGAACTGGAGGGTATGGTGTAGTTCTGGAAGAAATAGATGTTGACAAAATATACCGCCACCAGCGCAAACACTATGGCATCCACCCATGACATGATTGTACGGGATACGGGGTTCTCCAGTTCCTTCCACCATCCCCAGTTTATCTTCTTCGTGACATAGGCATCAAAGATGAATGGAAGCACTACTATTCCCCACCACGAACGTATCCACACCAGAAAAGCCACATACAGGCCACAGGCCACAAGACCTTTTGCCAGGTCTATCCTTGTCGGTCGAAACTTCTTCATTATCGTTTTGTCATATTTTGGTCATCAGAATCGGAACATGTCGGACATTGTGAGCAGACCTTCGTGACATGCGGTATATTCTGCCGCCAGCACGGCACCGAGGGCGAACCCTTTTCTCGAATGCGCATCGTGCGTGATGGTTATGCTGTCCGCATCGCTCTCCCACGTAACAGAGTGTATACCGGGAACCTCGCCACGGCGTATGCTGTCTATGCGCAGTTTGTCCACGGCGACATCCTCCGTACCTTCGCGGCTCCCGTCCGGATTGGTCAACAGTCCTGACTCCCACCCGTTCAGACGCTCCACTTCGGCAACCAGTTCCTCACCAAGAGTAATGCCGGTTCCGGACGGATGGTCGAGCTTGTGCACGTGGTGCACCTCCTCCAGAACGGGTGTGTAGCTCCCGAAACCGTTCATTATGCGCGCCAGATACCTGTTGACGGCACGGAATATCGTGACTCCGAGGCTGAAATTGGAACTCCAGAACAGCGTCTTGCCCTCCTCGCGGCAAAGACGGCTCACCTCCTCGCCGTGCCGGGGAATCCAGCCCGTACTGCCGCTGACCACCTTGACACCCTGCCGGAACGCCTTCAGATAATTGTCATAGGCCGTGTGCGGAGTCGTGAACTCAATGGCCACATCAGCACTTCGGAAGGCATCGCTGTCAAAATCCTGCTGATTGTCTATGTCGATGATGCACACTATTTCGTGTCCGCGCTCCAATGCTATCGTCTCTATCATACGGCCCAGCTTGCCGTAACCTATCAATGCTATTTTCATATCTCTCAATGCTGTTTATAAGCAAAGATACAAATAACTCGATGAAAAGCAAAGTAAATTAACCTGATTTATGTTTCCTGACACCCGCTCAACGCTGACCAATGGAGAATTATTTACCATTCTGTACATAAATATTGCATTTTTTTGTAATTTTGTGCATACGAAACAACATTTACCACACATGGAGACACTGCTCCACTATGTATGGATGCACAGGCTTCTACCACCCAAAACACTGAAAACAACATCAGGTCAGGAAGTCGAGGTCCTGAATCCGGGACGGCACAACAGTAATCAGGGTCCGGATTTCACCGACGCGCGGATACGCATCGACGGTGTGACATGGGCAGGCAATGTGGAAATGCACACTACATCCGGCGAGTGGTTCCGACACGGACACCACGAAGACTCGGTATACAACACCACCATACTGCACATCGTGGGGCAGGCGGATACGGAAATACTGACACAGGACGGACATACGGTTCCGCAGGTTGTCATGGACGTTCCGCAGAGCGTCAGGGAAAACTACCGTGAACTGCTGACAACGACGGACTATCCGCGCTGTCACAGATTCGTACCGGACATACCTGCTGTCAAGGTGCACTCATGGCTGGATGCCCTGCTGGCAGAAAGAATGGAGACACGTGCAGGACGCATCCTGGAGATATTGAAGGAATGCCGCGGCGACTGGGAACAGGCCACATTCATCACGCTGGCACGCAACTTCGGTTTCGGTCTCAACGGCGACATCTTCGAAATGTGGGCCAGACGTGTCCCGCTGGCATCGGCAGGAAAACACCGGGACAACCTTTTCCAGATAGAAAGCATGTTCCTCGGACTGGCCGGACTGACAGACCGCACCACCGACGAAATCCTGAGAAAAAGGCAGAAAGAGGAATACAGATTCCTCAGCCACAAGTTCTCGCTTCCCGAACCCATAGAGACATCATGCTGGCACTACATGCGCACCAGACCGCAGAATTTCCCCGATGTCCGCATCAGACAGCTGGCACGTATGTTTCACGAAGGACACTGCACCATGCGCAGCATACTGGACGCGGAATCGCCCGAGGACATAGACCGGATGCTGGCGAATGCCGGAATAGCAAAGGCAAGCCGCAATCTCATCATCATAAACACTGTGGCGAACCTGCTCTATGCCTACGACATGCAACGGGGGACATACGAATACAGAACCAGGGCAAACGCTTTCCTGGAGCATCTGCCTGGGGAGAAGAACCGCATACTCGCACAATGGAAAGCCTGCGGACTGAACGTCGGTACTGCCGGAGACAGCCAGGCTCTGCTACAACTGAAAAGGGAATATTGCGACCGCACGAAGTGCCTGTCCTGCCGTTTCGGCTTCGAATATCTCTCGCACGCCATGCGGGACGCCTCTGCCACAACCTCCGATACCGACAGCAATGGATAGGGAGACATTATATGTAATGGCTCTGACAAGAGTTCCGAAACTGAACTGCGGACAAATGCACATGCTTGCCGAGGCACCCGGCGGCATCACTGCCGTATATGAAAACAGGCGCGACATACGTGCCGTCATACCAGACGCCTCACCTTTGCTTGGCGAATATCTCATGGCCATGGACACCATTCTGCCACGATGCGAGGAAGAAATGGCCTGGGCGGAGAGAAGAGGCATACAGTGCCTAAGCACCTTTGACAGCCGCTATCCGGCACG
>CAMWRK010000060.1 GCA_947176655.1 uncultured Prevotellaceae bacterium
CTCCGGACACCGTGCCACCATAGCTGACAACTGCATACGCACATGGTTCTTCGTGCGCGACGTGGACACGCAGTATCACGGTCTCGTCGCGGCCCGACGCCAATATTTCGACAGCATCGGTCTCACGACCGGCACGCACTACATATCTTCCACCGGCATAGGTGGCACCCCCTCAAATCCCAAGGCTCTCATACAGCTCGGTGCCTACGCCGCAACAGGTTTTCTCTCCGAACAGCAGCGTTACCTCTATGCCCCCACCCACCTGAACCGCACCAGCGACTACGGCGTGACATTCGAACGCGGAACGCTCATGCGTTACGGCGACCGCAACCATGCCTACATATCCGGCACGGCCAGCATAGACAACCGCGGGGAGGTGATGCACACGGGTGACATACGGCAGCAGACTCTGCGCATGTGGGAGAACGTGGAGCAGCTGCTTGCCGAGGCAGGAATGACGATGGAACACTGTGCACAGATTATCGTGTACCTGCGCGACACGGCAGACTACGCCATCGTACGCGACATGTTCCGCCAACGCTTTCCGGACATCCCGACAGTCATAACCCTTGCCCCCGTGTGCCGCCCCACGTGGCTCATAGAGATGGAGTGCATCGCCATGCGCCAAGCTCATGCTCCCGAATACAGGGATTTCTGAGCACACACCCCACACTACGCCACTTTCCCCGACAATGCACGGATCTCTCCCATACCGCCGCCAAGCCCTGTGGCTCATGCACCTCAGCATGGTCATTGTCCTGTGCGGCGGCATCATCACACATTTTCACGGACAGCAGGGAGACATCCGTCTCAGGACGGGCGAGACGACACATGAGTTCCTGTCACACGGACAGTGGGGCACCGTCATCCCCGAAACACTTCCTTTTCACATCACCCTCGCAGACTTCCGCATAGAGCAGGATGACGTCGGGCACACGAACTACATCAGTACGGTCATCGTCCGCGGCCTGTCCGGCACAGACACCGTCTGCATAGCTATGAACCGACCGCTCATCGTGTGCGGGTACCGCATGATACAGACCTCCTACGACGAAGATCTGCACGGCACGCACCTGTCGGTCATCAACGACCCCATAGGTACCGGTACGGCACTCCTCGGCTACGGCCTCTTCCTCATGGCCGCCGCATGGCTGCTTGCCGGCAAGGCTGCCACGGCACTGAGACGCGACCGTCCACACAGCCTCGGCACGACAGAAAGACTGGCCGCTCTGTCAGTCACCGTCCTGTCGCTGCTCCCCCTAGTACCCCTTTTCACCGCACCGCTGCGCCCCATACTGCGTACGCCTCTGCTGTACATACACGTAGGCACCATCATGGCGGCATACATCCTGCTGGTTCTCTCCATCTGGCGGCGCAACTTTCTGGCGACGGCGACACTGCTGCTGGCAACAGGCATAGTTCTGGGATCCGTATGGGGAAGCATATCGTGGGGAAGCTACTGGAGTTGGGATCCCAAGGAGACATGGGCTCTGGTCACCCTGCTGCTCTACTCTCTGCCGCTGCACACACACCATGTTCCCATGCTGCGCCGTCCCTCCGTCTACCGCATTTATAGTACCCTATGCCTTCTTTCCCTGCTCATAACATATCTGGGAGTGAACTTTTTCATGCAAAGCAGGCACAGCTATCTGTGATAGGAATAAAGGCGAAATACATACATACGACAGACGGCATACACACCACCCATGGTATGTATGCCGTCTGTATTATACCGGATCAAAGGACTCTGCCGTCACTTCCTCTTGCCCAGAATGCGGAGCAGGTAGAGGAACAGGTTCACGAAGTCCAGATAGAGCATCAGGCTGCCCATGAGGGCCAATTTGTTGGTCTGGTCGCTGACACCGGCATGCTGCGTCTGGAGCATCATCTGCTTTATCTTCTGCGTGTCATAGGCTGTGAGTCCTACGAAGAGGAGAACGCCGGCATAGTTGAGGACAGAGGCCATGACACTGTTCTGCCAGAACATGTTCACGAGTGTGGCGACGATGAGACCGACAAGAGCCATAACCAAGGCACGGCCTATGGCAGAGAGATCCCTGCGCGTGAAGTAGCCAAAGAGGGACATTCCGCCGAAGGTTCCGGCAGTAACAAAGAATGCCTGCGCTATGCTCTCTGCCGTATACAGCATGACGATAAAGGAGAGCGTCACACCGTTAAGTATGGCATAGGCAGCAAACATCAAACCCGCCATCGTGAAGGACATCTTGTCCAGCCGCACGGTGAGGAACATCACCAAGGCTATCTCGGCAATGAGTAGCCCCCAGAACAGGCCGCTGTTGGCGGCCAGGGCATATACCCAGTTCTCGTTTCGCCCCACGATCATGGCCGTCAGGGCTGTCATCGTCAGTCCACATGTCATCCATGTGTACACATTGCGCATGAGCACGGCAAAGGCATCTGTCCCTGCCACAGTACGACCCTTGTCGTAAGAGCCGTTGTCATAAGAATTGTTGTATTCCATGATTCTTTCTATTAATTAAAGTTTATGTATGTCGATAATATGTCACTTCTCTTCCGGGAGCATCACCACGGTTATGCAGTTCCCGCTCTTCAGCATGGTCTTCATCACACGCCTTATGTCCTTCTGCGAGATGGCTGCCAGCGTGGGGAGATACCTGCCCTGCTCGTCCGTGCCGTGGCAGTACCATTCCTGCATGTAGGAGAGCCACGCACTGTTGCGGTTGCGGTTCTCGTCGAATGTCTTCTGCATGTACTGCCTGATGCGCTGCATGTACTCCGCCGGGATGCCCTCGCGTGCTACACGCTCCATTTCCTGGTGCATGACGGCAAGACAGGTGTCGTACATCTCAGGCTTGACGCTGCCCTGTATGCTGAGCACGTATTCCCAGTTGCCGTCGCCAGCCTCCCTGAGATAGCCGCCGACGCCAATCCCGTAGGAAGTTCCCAATTCCTCGCGTATGCTCTTCGTGTAGCTCATGTCCAGAGCCTGCCCCAATATGCTCATGGCAAGGTCGTCGCGCAAGCTCTTGCCCGGAGCCTTGGCGTGCAGCGTCACCACAGCAGCAGCAACGGGCTGTTCCATGACTGTCTTGTAAATGTTGGTGACATTGCCTTTACGCATCACCATGTCGGTATTGACCGGTTTGTCATTGCGTTTCACCACGGGCAATGCAGCCAGATAGCGGCAGCAGTATTCGGCCAGCGTGTCCTCGTCGAATGTCCCGGCAAAAAGGAAGGTGAAGTCCGATGCATCGGCAAAACGGTCGCCCCAGATTTCCAATGCGCGGGCATAGTCCATGTCACGGAGATGCTCCTTGCGCAGGATGATGTTGCGCGGATGGCTGCCGTACATGGTGGAGCAGACACTGTCGGCGTAGATCTGCATTGGGTCGTTCTCCTTGCCCTGGAGCATGGTGTAATGCTGCGCCAGCAGGTTCTGCGCTGCATCCGTGTCTGGCTGCAGGGGCATGAACTGAAGGTACGCGAGCTGCATCATTGTCTCCAGATCCTGCCGCGAGGAACCGCCTGCAATGTATTCGTAGCGGCTCCCCATGCTGCCCGAAGCCTGCGCCTGCTTACCGGCCAGCATCTTGCGCAAGTCGGTCTGCCTGTGTCCGCCCAGTCTGGAGACGGAACACAATTCGCCGGCCAACTTCAGCGTCAGCCAGTCGCCGCTGCCATAACGCGATGTACCGCCCGGGCTGAATGCCTGCATCAGTATCTCGTTGTCGTTATATGTCGTAGGCAGCATCACTACACGCACCCCGTTGGACAGGATCAGCTCCCTGCTGCCGGCATACTTTCCCGGGCGGCTCCGCACTATGGTGCCCGGCTCGGGCATTTTCCCAAGCAAAGCCCCCTCGGCCACATCCTCCACGTATGCCTCCGCATGAGCCTCCATGCCGGCCTTTACGGCAAGAAGAAGGCTGTCGGCCTCCGGCTGTGCACAACCATCCTTGTCCGGGTTCATGGCCAGCAGCACCATGTTCCTGAGGTCGCGTGAGAACATGCGTGCAAACATGGCGTTCACCTCCTCCAGCGTCACACCGGGCAGGATGCTCCTGTACGCCGCCACCTCGTCCTCCAGCGACACGATAGGCTCTCCGTGCAGGAAATTGTCGAGACACTCCTGGACAAACGCCTGGTTCTCGCGCTTGTTGCGGTTCTGGTAGCGCAGCTCCACCGACGACAGCAACTGAGCACGCATGCGATCCAACTCGCTCTGCAGGAAACCGTGGTCAAGAATGCCGCACACCTCCCTTACGGCAGCCGTGACGGCAGGATACGTCATACCCTCCTTGGGCACTACGTACAAATCGGTACACTTGGCCACCTTGGACAGGAGGAAATCGCCCTCATCAAGATAAGCCGCCAGGTACGGTGTCTCCGGACGGAGAAGAATCTCCTGCATGCGCGCCTCGAAAAGACCCTCGGCCATACCCTTCACCAGAGAATGGCGCAAGTACTCCACCGTATTCTTCCTCTCCTCCTCAGGCCACAGCGGCCTGTGCTTCTGCATCAGCGACACCACGGCCATGGTCTGTTCCGGGTCGCGCTCCGCCACCACGATGGGATCCTCGTTGTCGTCCACCCCGTAGTATATGCGTTCGGCAGGATTCTCCGGCATGGTTATGGGCGAGAACATGTCGCGTATCGCAGCCTCCGTACGATCCACGTCTATGTCGCCCACCACGATGACAGCCTGAAGATCAGGACGGTACCAGCGGCAGTAGTAGTCGCGCAGAGCCTGATACGGGAAACTGTCCACCACAGACATCAGACCAATGGGCATGCGGTTGCCCGGACGGCTGTCCGACATGAGGCGTGGTAGGCAACGGTCCAGCATGCGCATCTGCGCAGAGTTGCGCTGTCGCCACTCCTCGTGTATCACGCCACGCTCCTTGTCAATCTCCCCCTCCTCCAAGGCAAGGTCGCAGCTCCAGTCGTGCAGTATCAGCAGCACACTGTCCACAGTGGAGACACGCCCCGTCGGCACGTTGTTGATGTTGTACACCGTCTCGTCAATGGAGGTGTAGGCATTGAGCTGTTCGCCGAACTTCACGCCTATGCCCTCCAGATAGCGCAGTAGCGCATCGCCCGGATAGTGCGTCGTACCGTTGAAGCACATGTGTTCCAGAAAGTGCGCCAGACCGCGCTGGTGCTCCTCTTCCTGTACCGAACCCACCTTCTGCGCTATGTAAAAGTCGGCCTGTCCCGGCGTCTTCACATTGCCGCGGACATAGTAGGTAAGACCGTTCGGCAGACGCCCCTTGCGCGTAACGCTATCCTGCGCCAGCGGCTGCGCCACAGCAACAGCCACGACAAGGCAAAGTGTCTGAATTGTCAGAATGACTCTATTTCTCATGCTGTATATTGTATTTAATGCGTTATTGCACGACTTTCATACTGTGGATATAGCTCAAAACAATGTTCCATTAGCTTATCCGAAACAAAAACTTCAAAAAGCGGTTTGCTATATGCCATATTTTGTTCCTTTTCAGTCCCGACAATTTCTCTCTCTGATCTCAGATGCAGGTGATGAAGCCGCTTTTTTATTACGTCTTTTCTATAGCTTTTATATTTAGCTTAATACTTAAAGGATAAAAAGACCCGCCTTGTTCGCCGTCCTTCAGGGAGCGTGACGGATTCTGTAAGTGCAAAGATATATCTTTTATTTCAATACCACAAGTATCGTGTATCCATAATCCATTAAAGACTACATTGACCGCATACCCTACTCTCTATGTATCAGTCCGTCAGCCATGACAACCGTCACAGCCACCGCAACGTCCGCAACCGCCACCACAGAATCCGCCACCTGTCCCCCCACGCCTGAAGAAGCGTCGGTAGACCACATATAGCGCCGCAAGCAGAACGAGAGCTAGAAGCAATATACTCTGAATGTTCATAGTACAAGATTGACGATGAAAGCGGCTGTCCAGGCTATGGCACACTGGAAAGCCATGATAACCAAGGCCCACGTAGTACCAAGTTCCCTGCGTATTGTGGCCATGGCGGCCACGCAGGGCGTATAGAGCAGACAGAACACCATCATGGCACAGGCCGTGGCGGTGGAAAATACCTGCGATACGGATACACCTGCAAGCAACGTCGAGAGTGTGCTGACAACGACCTCCTTGGCCAGCAGACCACTGATGAGAGATGTTATGATGCGCCAGTCACCCAGCCCGAGGGGGGCGAACAACGGCTGCAGCAGTCCCGCCATGCCGGCCAGCATGCTGTCATGCTCCATGCCAGGAGACACCATCTTTAGGCTGAAAGTGAACGTCTGCATGAACCATATCACAATGGATGCAAGGAAAATGACCGTAAAGGCTCTGTGCAGGAAGTCACGTGCCTTTTCCCAAAGCAACCGCATGACATTGGAGGGTACGGGCAAGCGGTAATTGGGCAGTTCCATGACAAAAGGTACGGCTTCGCCCCGGAACCACACCAGTTTCAGCGCTAGCGCAATAAGGACACCAACAACAATACCGGTGACATACAGGCCGGTCATAATCCACGCCGCCTTGCCTGGGAAGAAAGCAACCGAAAAGAACGCATAGACAGGAATCTTGGCCGTACAGGACATGAAAGGCGTGAGCATGACAGTAAGACGACGGTCGCGAACGCTTGGCAGCGTGCGGCTGCTCATGACTCCTGGCACACTGCACCCGAAACCCAGCAACAGCGGAACGATGCTTCGCCCGGACAGTCCCAACTTGCGCAGCGGACGATCCATGACAAAGGCTATGCGTGCCATGTAGCCGCTGTCCTCCATCATGGAGAGGAAGAAGAACAACAGAATTATCAGAGGCAGAAAAGACACTACCGTGCCCACACCCCCATAGATGCCGTCTATGACAAGGCTGTGTACCACAGGAGCTATACCTGCGGCAGAAAGCAGGCGATCCGTCAGAGCCGTCAGCCACTCCACTCCTTCGGCCACAAGTTCCTGCATCCAAGCTCCGATGCCATCGAACACAAGCCAGAAGACCAGAGCCATGATGACCAGAAAGGACGGTATAGCCGTCCACTTGCCGGTAAGGATGCTGTCTATGGTGCGGCTGTACAGATATTCCCTCGTATCGCCCGGACGTACTACGGTATTGCGGCAGATGTTGCCGATGTAGTCAAAACGCATGGCAGCAATGGCAGCCTGACGATCCAGTCCACGCTCTTCCTCCATCTGCCTAACTATATGCTCGACAGTCTCCTGCTCGTTGTTGCTGAGAGACAGAGCCTCGCGCACCATCGGGTCTCCCTCTATGAGTT
This sequence comes from uncultured Prevotellaceae bacterium, assembly GCA_947176655.1. Classification (GTDB taxonomy): domain Bacteria; phylum Bacteroidota; class Bacteroidia; order Bacteroidales; family Bacteroidaceae; genus Physcousia. The sequence goes on from CAMWRK010000060.1 coordinate 7,258, forward strand.
TGGAGGCGGCGAAGCGCACAGGCAGACCAGCCCTCTGGGCATGATCCTCGATAAAATGCATGATGGCATGCAGGCATCGGTGGACGGCACAGCCATTCCCGTCGGGAGAACAATAGTCGTGGCGCAAGGGGCCTTCGCGGTAACGCGCCACATGGACGGCATGGCGTATGACCTCGTCCACACCCTCGTTGCGCATGGCCGAAATGGGGATTACGGGAATGCCCAGCAGAGCCTCCATCTCATTGATGCGTATGGCTCCGTGGTTGTTCTTTATCTCGTCCATCATGTTCAATGCCAGAACCATGGGGATGCCAAGCTCCATGAGCTGCATGGTCAGGTACAGATTGCGCTCTATGCAGGTGGCGTCCACTATATTGATGATGGCCGAGGGGTGTTCCTCCAGAATGAAACGGCGGCTGACAAGCTCCTCCTGCGTGTACGGCGACAGGGAATATATGCCTGGCAGGTCTGTGACTACTGTGTCGGGATAACCTCTGATGGCTCCGTCCTTACGGTCGACTGTGACACCTGGAAAGTTTCCTACATGCTGACTGGAACCTGTAAGTTGGTTGAAAAGAGTGGTCTTGCCGCAATTCTGGTTGCCTACGAGGGCAAAGGTGAGACGGCGCGGTACGTCTTTCGAAGCCGAGGCATAGGGATCACGTCCTTCTGCTCTCTCCTGTTCCTGATGATAATGCCCTCCTTCGCCCAATCCTGGATGTTGCGGTTCGGGATACGGCGGCATTGTACAGCAGACGGAAATCTCAGGTACCGCTGCGTGGCCGACATCTATCATACGGGCATCGGCACGGCGCAAGGTCAGTTCGTAGCCATGAACCCTAAGTTCCATGGGGTCGCCCATCGGGGCGTATTTAATCAAAGTGACAGTCACACCCGGAAGGACTCCCATGTCCAGGAAATGCTGGCGCAAGGCACCATTTCCCCCGACATTCAGTATAGTGGCTGTCTCTCCTATATTAAGTTCTGCAAGAGTCATAACGATTGTATACAAAAAACCTTAATACTCCACTTTGTCATCCTTCCGACGCCAAGCCTCGAACGCGGCTCCGGCCTCATCGCGCATAAGTCCCTGCATGGGTATGGAACGGTAAAGCACCGGCTTCTCTATCTCACGATATATGAAGTCATCGCCAAAGCCTATGCCGTCAGCATCTTCCTTGGTATTACCGTAGAAGATAGCGCTTACACCTGCCCAATAGAGAGCAGCCAGACACATGGGGCATGGTTCGCAGGATGTATAGCATTTGCACCCGGTAAGTCTGAAATCGCGCAGACAACGGCATGCCTCACGTATGGCGTTAACCTCGGCATGAGCTGTGGGATCGTTGTCAGCGGTGACGCGGTTGACTCCGGTAGCCACCACACGCCCCTCGTGGACTATGACCGCCCCGAAAGAACCACCGCCATTGCTGACATTCTCCACACTGAGTTCTATGGCCATTCGCATGAACCTGCGGTCCGCTACGGTTATCTGTGACATATATTGAATCAGATGTTTAGGTGTTTGCATACAAAGGTACGAAAAAAACTTGCTTTTCTTTCCGTGTCTCCCGGCCTTCGGCTCTCTTTATAGTTTTTTTTGTACCTTTGCAACATGGAATCACGACTTTTAGGTAACGGCATGCGACTGGTGGCGGCATCATGCCCCACTGACACGGTATACGTAGGTCTGGCCATGGATGCCGGCACCAGAGACGAAGAGGAGAAGGAAAGCGGAATGGCACATTTCGCCGAGCACCTGAGTTTCAAAGGCACGACACGGCGCACCTCGCGACAGATAATAACACGCATGGAGTCAGTAGGCGGAGACATGAATGCCTTCACAGGCAAAGAGGAGACCGTGTACTACTGCACGTGCCGTAGAGAGCACTTCGGACGCGCCGTGGATCTGCTATTCGACATCGTTTTCAACAGCACCTATCCCAGGGAGGCCATGGAAAAGGAGGCAGAGGTGGTGACAGACGAGATAGAGAGCTACAACGATTCGCCCTCGGAGCTGATATATGACGACTTTGAAGCCATGCTCTTCCACGGGCATCCGTTGGGCAGGAACATACTCGGTGATGCCGACAGACTGCGCCAATACGACAGTACGGATGTGGCACGATACACCGGCAGACTCTACATTCCTGAGAGAGCCGCCCTCTTTGTCTACGGGAACATTGCCATACCCGAGATACTGCGACACATACCCGATATTCCGGCAGCAGCGGCAACCGTGCGGAACGCCGTCCGCACCATGCCGGACGAAGAGTACCGGCCGGAAGAGAAAGTAATATGCAAGGACACGCATCAGACCCACATAATGATGGGAGCACGCGCCTACGGAGGAAGCGAACGGAAGCGCACCGCCCTGCTACTGGCAAACAACATCCTCGGAGGCCCCGGACTAAGCAGCAGACTGAACCTGGCACTCAGGGAAAAGCGCGGATTGGTATACACAGTGGAAAGCACTCTGACAACCTATACCGATGCCGGGCTGTGGGCTGTGTACTTCGGATGTGACCACAAGGATGCTGCCAAGTGCAAGAGGCTGGTAAGAAACGAGTTGCGTCGCCTCTGCGATGCGCCGCTGCCGGAGAAGACGCTGAATGCAGCCAAACGGCAGCTGACGGGACAGATAGCACTGTCCTACGACAACTTCGAAAGTGTGGCCATAGGCATGGGCAAACGCATGCTGCACTACAACCGCACGCAAACGGGGGAAGAAATGATACAGGCCATCCGGGCACTGACACCGGAACAGGTGTGGGAGGCGGCGCGCGAGGTGTTCAATCCTGAGAGGCTGACCATCCTAGAGTACAGGTAAAGGAGTGTTGACACAACAACCATTTGTGTTAAAATACCAAAAGCAAGTATTTTTTGCAGATATTATGATTATCTTTCCTCTAAAGAAAAGTGGGTTCTTTATCCTGTCGGTGTAGAAATCTCGCGATTTTTATCTACATTCGCAACATAAGAAAAGGATTTGGTTAAGAATCATCACAATTAATTCTGTATACATTATGGCAAAAATTAAATTATACTTCGCGGAAACACAAAGTAACAACAGTGGTGTGGCAAAGGGAACAGCGGAGAATCCTTACACCGAAGCAGAATACGAGGCAATGCTCAATAATGGCACATGGCCGGGTGGTTATGTCCAAA
>CAMWRK010000061.1 GCA_947176655.1 uncultured Prevotellaceae bacterium
TAGAAAAGGGTATAGAAAAGGCTCGCAGATGTCTTCACACCTGCGAGCCTTGGTGTGAGAATCAGCTATTTAGAGCTTTTGTCCTTTCTTCTTCTGTTCCGGTTTCGGCTGAGTCTGACCTTGTTCGAGGGGTTCTTTAAGATTCTTTGTAGCCTCATTGGTCTTGCCCTGAGAATTGACCGCCACTTGGGTCTTGCTTTCTTCCGCGGGTGTAATGACTTTTGCCGTATCGGGGTTGGAGCTATAGGTGTATGGTCGCTGCTTTTCGGGATTGAAGCGAATGTAGATTGTGCTCGGCATACCTTTCCCATCTGGAACGCCATCGACTTTAATTGTCTTCCCGGCAACATAGTCTGCTTTCTGTTGCTCGTTGAACTCGACTCCTTTCCACTTGCCGATAGGTTTTATCTGTCCATTGGCATCCAGCCAATTTCCGGGTGTTTTCTGCTCAATTTTTTCGCCTTGGGTTTCTTTCTGTTCCTGTGCTACTTGATTGTTGAGACGAGCATGGGCAGGAACAAATTCCACTTTCTGTTCTGCGGCACTCACTTGAAGCACCGTGGTGAAGGATTTTCCGTCTTTCAGAGTTACCTCTTTCTGAAGCTGCTTGCCGGATTTGAGAAGACCGATTTCCTTTGGAGTCAAATCGGTTTCACCGATTTTATCCCTGATATAAAGCGAAGATGTGGGAAGAGCTATAAGCTCATTCGTCTTGCGATCAATGCTGACAAAACAGGGAACAACATTTCCGGAAGCATCTTTGAGATCGATTACTCGTCCGAGATTGCCGGTATTTTTGAGCATAGATTTGTCCTCGGCAGAAAACTTCACTCCGTGAAATTCCTGATTAAGATTCGGTTCTTGTCGAATGAAATGCGGAGTAACTTTGACACTGCCATCGGGATTCTGATGAAGAGAGAGACGGGCATCAACCTCAAACTTTTCATTGCCAAGAGAGGTGGTCACCTTGACCAGATCCGACATTCGGTTATTGAGCATATTTTTAAGATTCTGCTCTCCGATTGAATCCTTCGTCACTCCCCATGATGCGAGGTCGGCCCAATTAATTTTGGACTCGTCAATCTGCTGATGACGGGGATGCTGTTCTGTCTGAGGCGTTTCGGGCGTCTGGGTTTTCACCTCCTTTTGCTCCTGTTCCTGATTCTCAGGCATCTTTACTTCATAAGATGCAAGCATATCCTTTGCACCCGGAGATTCAGTGTCCTTCACCATCTGATTGACAGCAAAGCCGACGGTTGGAACTTGATCTGCCGGAACTTTGAAGAAACCGAAAGTTGAGGGATTCTTGCACTGAGCCATGAAGTTGCGCATGAAGTTGTCAATCATATCGGCGTGACGGTCGAATGTGAGGAACTGAGCCGCCTTAGCAGGGTCTGCCATTTCGGGTGTACCATCCTGCTTTATACCTGTTACCACACCGGATTCGCCGGTCTGTTTATTGTGCGCGATGAGCGCGTCTTGTTTGTTGAGTTCTTGTTCTTGTGGCATTTTACCATTGTTTGTTGTTGTTAAACATGCCCTTTCGGGATTACCTTCTCATTCGGATTGAGCCGTTTGAGTTTTTTGGAGACTGCATATCTCCGATAAAAGTCGATAATCTGTTGTCCGGTGTACCAGATTCTGGAACCGCTACCGCCTACAGCACCAATTTGGTACTCGATAAATCCTTCTTTGCGCCATCTGTATGTTGTCTTTTCACAGACTCCAATCATCTGCTGTAAATCTTGGTCATTAAACAGCGCAACCGGATTAATTCCATAATTATCAACTTCTACGGCGGCCTCTCTTGGCCCCGGCGTGGGATGTTCAACAGCGATTACAATGCGTTGCACATAATCCATAAGAGTGTTGAACTTTTCGATTGGTATTGCTACGAATACCTGTCCGTCAGACTGGACTTGAGGTGGTGGATGTGTTGTTAAATCTTGCATTTTGAAAACTGTTTTGTTTTTGTTTCTGATGCAAAATTAGCTTGAACAATATCGGCAGATGGAACGGCAAAATCTCACCCACTGATTTTTCTTAAAAGAAAAGTTATGTGAGTTCGTAATTATCTTATTACCAAAAGAAAATGTCTTGAAAAGAGGGCGTTTTTATTAATTGTAATTTTCAACGGGTAAAATTTACCCCGTTATTTTCAGCGGACATTTATTTCAGATTGAGCAAGTGGCGAAGGTGTGGATCTTCTGAAATGCGCTTTTTCTCCTCTTCAACTATTCTTTTTACCTGCTCTTTGATTGTACGATAGTTGTCTTGTATGGCAGATTCCATATAATCCTTGCCATCATCATCAATAAACGAATTGACTATGGGGATTTTCTTATACGCCTTTTCCTCGGCAGATACTTTGTCGCTATCGACCACAATTTCAGCATGGAATATTTTTTGCTCGATACGTTCCCCGAAGTTATCAGATACAGCTCCAACAAACATACCCTGAGATAAACCGCTGATTTTACTTGGCGGTATCAGACTATCCATCTGAGTGTTGATAGAAGTAGAGACATCCTGTCTGTTAATCGAGATGGATTGGCGTTTCTGAAGAACTTTTCCAAATCGTTCAGATAAGGTCTTCGCGGTAGAACCCACGACCTGTCCTGAGAATATGTTTCCGACTGTATTCATTACCACTGCTGCCTCCGGTTTACCGTAATCACGCTCTAACTGTGAGAAATCCTGAAAGCCGAGACATACCGCAACCTTGTTGCTTCGGGCTGTGGCAATGAGATTGTCGAGCCCCTTGAAATATATGGTGGGTAATTCATCTATAATCACTCCGGACTTCAACATTCCTTTCTTATTGATGAGTTTGACAATGCGAGAATTATAGAGACCGAGAGCAGCTCCGTAGATGTTCTGACGGTCAGGATTGTTTCCTACGCACAGTATTTTGGGATTTTCCGGGTTGTTTATGTCCAGAGTAAAGTCATTTCCTGACATAACCCAATATAGCTGAGGTGAAATCATTCGTGATAGAGGAATTTTCGCTGATGCAATCTGGCCTTGTAGCTGGTCAGCGGCTCCTCCTTGCCATGCGTCCATAAACGGAGAAAGATAATTCTCCAACTCCGGATACGATGATAGAATTGGAAAAATGTCTTCGTATCTGCGGTTAAGAAACTCAATGGCATGAGGAAACGTACAATATTTGCCGCCCTGATACAGCTTCAGATACCATATTATACTCGCAAGCAAGATTATAGGTGATTCTACAAAGAAGTCACCTTGTTTCTGAATCCATGTCTTGTTCAGGTTAAGCATTATGGTATAGGCCGACTCGTATGCGTCAGCAATATCCGTCATAAACGCCGGTGCTATCGGATTGCAACGATGGCTTCGTCTTGGATCGTCGAAGTTTATCACATAGAATCTTGCGTTATCCGGATATTTATCCTTATGTTTCAGGAAGTGATTATATACAATAGTTGAAAGGTCAGGGAATTTGAAATCATAACAGTAGATAGCAAAACCTTTCTCTATCTGCTGTTTAAGGAAATTGTTGACTACAGCATACGACTTACCGGATCCCGGTGTGCCGAGCACAATGCTTGCGCGAAATGGATTGACGACATTTATCCATCCATCGTTCCACTTCTTCTTATAGTAGAATCTCGTAGGAAGGTTTACCGAATATTCGTTATGAATTTTCTTTGTTTCCTGTTGGAAAGATTCGTTCTCATTATTGAATACATCATCCATGAGATTGTTCTTCAGAAGTCGGCTTATCCAGTTCCCGGACATCAAAAGACAGATGAATCCGGCTGCGGTACACATTATATATAAGGTATAATGTAATTTGGGCAGGAAGAATAGCAGTAGTCCGGCACCAAGGAACAGCCAGATAGTACGCCATGTAATATCTTCATTCTTAACTCCCTTTGTGCCGAAACATGAAAGGGAGAGAAGAAGTAGCGCAAACCATTTGGCAGTGTATTGGGAATGGAACAGGTGACATGAACGATTGAATCCATTCAGCACCTTATTGACGACCGTGAAAAATTGGTCGGGATTTGACGGATGCAGTTCCGGGCAGAACCAATATACATTGATTATGACCAGAATGATGCTAATGGCGCGGAGAAAATCCATGATTTTCGCCAATGCCCTGAGATCATCTTCTTGTGACATATATTTTTGGGGGTTAGAAATGGGTACTAAAGGCTTCTGCCTTTCTTCTTCTTGCGACGGGAACGGCGTGCGAAAGCCTCTTCTGCGGGGTCAAAGTCAGGACCGATTTGGAATAAGCCAAGTTCGGGTAATGTCTGGTCATAACCAAAGTCATTATCCTGAGTCTTCTTTGCATGAGGTGCAGCATCTGTTGCAGAGGCTGTTTGAGAATGATTCGCAGATTCGTTTGTATGAATCTTGACCGAGGGTTTGGCGGAGGGATCACTGAACCACAGATTCAGTGAATTTGCAGAGAACTCCTTACCAATTCGTGAGCCGTTCAATACAGTATGTGCATTATGGTCTATGAATGTAGCTCCATAAAGTCTGCCATCATTATTGTAGCGTAGTACAAGGTCAATTCCGCTATCTTTGAGTTTGGAAATGAAATCATCCTTGTCGGAAGCTGCCGACAATGCTTTTGTCACCAGACGTTTTGTTGCTCTTATTTCAATTTTATTCTTATCACGTTCAAACTTATTGTCAATGGCGATTCTGCTTGCGAATTTACCGAGTCGGGATGCTTTAAGCGGTGTAGAAATGACGTTGCCGTTATCATCAGTAGCGAAGTACACCAATCCGTGATACTCCCGTCCGTTAACCTTACCATCTGTCATTTCGCATTTGATATTATACAGACCGAGTATTGCATTGTATTCTCCGATACTTTGGAAATGCCAACGCATACCTACCAACTTCACTATATTCTGAACCTGTCTTTTAATGTCACCTTTAGGGTCAACTTTCGTGATCGGAGTATCTGGAGATACTTTCTCTCTTTGTGCTTTGTGCAGTCCGTATTTCTCCTCAAGTTCGGTGGTGATTTTCTTACTGCGACGGAATAAAAAAGACTGGTCCAAACGCTTTCCCTCCTCGTTGACATTGACTGTCACTATATGAATATGGTGACGGTCAATATCCTCATGCTTATATATTATGAAGGGCTGCTCCCCGAAGCCGAGTTTATCAAGATATTCACGGGCAAGGATTTCAAAATCCTGATCCGTGAGTTTATCATCGGGATGTGGATTGAGTGAGATATGGAGAACCGGCTTCTTCGTCTTGCCCATTTTGGGCATAAAAGCCTTGAAATTATCCGCCATAGCACCAATATTAATATGGCCGTCTGTCGGCAATACTATTTTATTGGCACCCAAAACACGTCCGTGAGCCTCGTTCATTTTCTCTCCGTTATAAGCTAATGCGCCATAAAGACTGCTTCCTATAGAGATTTTTGCGACCATGCTTCATCGAACCTGATTGTTAATGCCTTGACTTCAGCCAAGATTTGAGCCATTTCAATTGTGGCTTTTTCAAGTTTATAGAGATATTGCATAGCCTTCTTTTCGTTGAACTCAGAGCGAAGTTCTTTTACAATGAGATTGTAGTTAACGCCAAGAGTGCGAAACTGCGTGAAGAACTCGGATAGTTTTGCACAATATACGGCAAGCGATTTATCGGTAACAAGTACCTTGAATGGTTTGCCAAATATGACTTGCTTAATAAAAGTTGATTTGACCGTCTCATTAGCTCTCTCCATCATCGTTATCAATTGATCAAGTTCTGATGAATTGAAGCGAACCTTAACAAGATGGTCACATCGGTCTATGAGTGGAGGTCTTCCACCCTTAAATGAATTTTCCATATTGTCTTTGGGGATTTATGTTCTCGCAACACGATTGTTTATCATTTTCTGCGCCGCAGGCTTCATTTGGGAAATTCGACTTTGGAGAATTTCCAGTCCCACACGGGCAAGGTTGTTTCGGTAGGGCTTGGGCCCTCGAAACCTTTTCAGGGACCTGAAAAGACACCTTGCTGTGTTCGTGTGAACACGTTGTAAAAATGAAAAACAAGAACCTCTGATATTATGACGGATGCCGGTCTTTATCTGCCATATATTATAAGGTATCTGCGGAACGAAGATTATTATCTCTGTTGCTCGATGCAAAGTTACGGCCTTTTTCAGAAGCTGGAAAGGACATTTACCGGACTGAACCGGACCCTTTACGGACAAACGCGGACATTGGCCGAAAAAATTTGGAAATGGCGGTGAAAGCATCGTAACTTTGCATCGTAAATGAGCGACAAACCTACTTCGCAGGTAGTAAAATCACCGCTTAGAAAGGAGGTTCTTATTTATAATATCGCATACACAAGGCGATCTAAATTAGGTAATGATTACCATATTGCCCGGCAATGATGCTCAATCAATCATTTGTCGAAGCAATTCCAAGAAGATAACTTCTTAATTAATAGGCTATTTGTAAAATGGCCTCCATTCAGCAAATCGACCATTCATCTATCAGGATACATATAGTGTCGCTCAGATAGTCGGTCAATCTCTCATTCAATCGTATGTTTGGATGAATGGCAGGATATGCCGGTCTTTATCCTTATGGGTATATACCCTTATACCCGGATACCCATTCACCCATACAGCTATCCACGGAAACATTCAAGTAATCATATTGATGATTGTATTGAGATGTGGATAATCAAACGATTGTTTATCCTTCCATTTAAGTATAGAATCATCTTACCAACTATCAGTATATGTGACTGAATAGGTGACCATTCTGATATTCTTCCCGTCAGAGGATTATCGAGTTGTATGGATAATAATCCACTTATACACTCGACCTTATGACCGGAAATCAGTCAATATGTCCTTACAGATGATTCTACCGACAGCCGTCAATGCTGTATTACCGACCGAGGCAGTTGTCCCGGCGTTGTGGCAAATGTTGCCGACAGTTTCACCCAATCCCCCAAATTTGAAATGAACGACACTATTGTTGTTGCCTTCTCCAATCAAAAGGGAGGAGTTGGCAAATCTACGTTCACCGTTCTTCTTGCAAGTTATCTCTACTATGTAAAAGGGGTAAATGTTGCAATCCTTGATTGTGACTCTCCTCAGCATAGTCTGAATACCGAAAGGAAGCGTGAACTGAGCGATGTGGAAAACTCTCCGCATCTCTCCGAAATGGCAGGCGAGTTGACTGCAAAATGTGGTAGGCAGCCTTACGCTATTGTTCCCGTCAAACTTGAAGAGGCAGTTGATTACATGAAACTGTATCTCGAAAGTGAAGATCGTCCACGGATTTTGTTTCTTGACCTTCCGGGTACAATGAACAACATCCATGTTGTTAGGGTAATCTCGAATTGCGATTATGTATTCTGCCCGATGGCAGCCGACAAGTACGAGATAGAAAGCACCATAGGTTACTGCAATTATATCCGCGAACAGATTATCACTGGCGGACAGAATAACCTGAAAGAGGTATATATTCTCTGGAACAAGATTGATGCACGAGAACGCACGGAACTCTATCACGAATATGACGATTTTTTGGAATTGCTCAACATCGAGCCTCTCAAGACTTCGATACCGTCAAGCGTCAGATTCAAGAAAAGCTTGTCTGTAAATCCTCAGAAACTCGTGTTCAGAAGTACATTGTTTCCCCCTGACAAATCCCTGTTAAGAGGTAGTAATATCGAGCAACTGGCAGATGAAATCACTTCAATTATAGGAGTAAAGTATGGCGAAGAAGATTAACGACTCTCCTCGCGATCCTCAGACCTTTCTTGACAATTACAAGCCGGTTGTGCCGAATCTTCAGCCTCGTTCTTCAACCCAGTCGCAGGATTCAAATCCCCACGTAGAGGCAACTCAACCTCAAACGACCACCGGTAGAACTACTTGCAGCGATAAGGAGAAGGATTATGAACGCATATTCCTGTCCAAAGTCATGCCTGTAAGAAAAAATAACAGGGTGTATCTGTCTGATGATCATTTCAAGAAGATACAGTCAGTAGTTGACCGCCTTGGCAGGAAGTATGAAGGTCTTACTATAGGGAGTTTCATCTGGAATATACTGGAAGAACATTTCCGAACTCATAAAAATTCACTTCACAATCTCATTGAAGAGAACCCACAACATAATCCATTTGACTGATGGAAACAAAAGAAAAGAACGCGACACCGAAAATGGAATGCAAAGGCTTTTCACAGGAAACCAAAGATGCCTATGCCGAAGCATTCCTGACCAAATTCAGTGTCGGTAACAAGAAAGTGATTCAATGCACCGAAGCATTGTCTGAGCATCTCAAACGAATAGTGAACGCTATCGGTTACGGTAAAGCGACTGTTGGCTCCTATGTTCAAAGCATTCTTGACTATCATCTTGAAGGATATAAGAAAGAGATATTGGAGTTGAGGGCATTATCGTTGCTTTCAACTCCGGATCCGAAGGCGATTGATAGCCTTTCGCTCAATGCTAAGAAATATCAGGCATTATTCCTGACCGGTGACGGAGTAAACCGTACCCGAAAAGGTATCTATGTGAATCGAGACATCGTGGATAAACTTCATAAGATTATTCTCGATGTGAACGGAGAAAAACCGACAGTAGGCTCATACGCTGAAGCAATAATCCGGGATCATATTGAATCCTGCTCCGATATAATTGCAGATATGACCAATGACCAATACATGAGCGGAGTATGATATGGATTTATATTCTCGCTATATTGCTGGCACAGGGCATTGCGGTTGTATTGCTTATGCAATTTATCGACCGCAAATCAAAGCAGGAGATAGAGCCATCAGAATCAAGTTCGGAAACAAAATTTTCAGAAAGTGTTTCCGAAACCCAATCCGAAGATGATGCTATCGGGCCAAGTGGCTTTAATCTGAATGATTTCAAGATGATGGTGGCAGAGGTTATCCGTCCCATCGTTGAGGAATGTGTAGAGGCCGCAATGGAAGCCAAAGACGTTCAATTCGACGAATCGAAGGAAATCACAACTACATCCAAATCCCGAATGACGCCCGAACAGGAGGCGCGGGCATTTGATGATTACCGTGACATTGAGGAAAAACTGGAGAAAGAGGATAACTCGTTCACACCTCCCAACTCGTTCGCAAGTGGGGTTGACTTCGATACACTGACCAAGGCAAAGGTTATACTTCAATCTGATAATCCTCCTTCGACGGAGGAGCATGAGATTCTACTCGGGATGCACAAATCAATTGAAGGCACAGAATTGTATGCCAGGCTACCTGAAAATATGCTCGAAAAGCTCTATGAGTGCCATAGGAGTGCAGAAATGAAGAAAGCAGCTCTCCTTGCCAAAGAGCCTGATGATGCTGATGAAGTCGATAAGATTGAGAGGAAAGCTCAAGAGTCTAACGAATCCGGAAAGGAATCTGAGACTTCATCAGATAAGTCTTCGGGAAAAACATCGACTGTCGGTAATGAAAATTCTATCTGGCAGTCATTCTCATCAACAAACTCAAAAAATAAGAACAAGCAATGAAATTTTTCAACAAGATTCTCAATAACATCAAAAACCGTGTCTCCCGAATGTTCCGTAACACTCAGGTAAGCACAAACGACAAGGTCTGCTACGGTATTCAGACTGTAGCTCTGGTTGCACTCTGTGTGTTCTTCGGAACAAACGATGTCTTCGCTGCCGGTAACGGACTGGCAGGAATAAACGAGGCTACCTCAATGATCAGCAGTTACTTTGACCCCGGCACAAAACTCATCTATGCAATTGGTGCCGTGGTGGGTCTCATCGGTGGCGTAAAAGTCTATGGGAAATTCTCGTCAGGAGACCCCGACACCAGCAAGACTGCCGCATCATGGTTCGGTGCCTGTATCTTCCTTATTGTTGCCGCTACAATTCTCCGTTCTTTCTTCCTCTAAATGGCTGAATATTCTATCAATAAAGGTATTGGTAGAACAGTAGAATACAAAGGATTGAAGGCGCAGTATCTCTTCATCTTTGCCGGTGGACTTATTGCAGATTTCATAGTGTTTGTCATCATGTATATGTGTGGTGTGACACAATGGTTCTGTATAGCTTTCGGCACGGTCTGCGCCTCAATTCTTGTATGGCTTACTTTTCATCTCAATGCCAAATACGGGCAGTACGGTCTGATGAAATTGACGGCGGTCAAATATCATCCGCGCTATATAATCAACCGTCTCCGCCTCAACCGACTAATCAGAGCAAAAAGAAAATGAGAAATACACTTAAAGCCACTACACTGGAATCAAAGCTGCCGCTACTCGCTGTGGAACATGGCTGCATAATCTCAAAGGACGCCGACATAACGGTGGCCTTTGAGGTAAGCCTCCCGGAACTATTCACGGTAACATCGGCTGAATATGAGTCAATGCACGCCGCTTGGTGCAAGGCAATCAAGGTGCTTCC
>CAMWRK010000062.1 GCA_947176655.1 uncultured Prevotellaceae bacterium
GTCTGACGGTCAATGCCGGTATCTATATAATTTCGGAGTATCGCCACAGTAATCCCACTTTGCGCTCCTATGTGCGTGCATACAACCATAAAATCATTGCCGTACTGCTTACCGTTTTCTCCACTGTACTCGGCCTTGTACCGTTTCTCATAGACGGCGAAAGTTCTCCGTTCTGGTTCTCGTTTGCCGTAGGAGCCTCAGGCGGCCTGCTGTTTTCTGTCCTTGCCCTCGTGTTCGCAATGCCAATCTTCATGAACTACAAGACAGAGAATGAATGCCAAAAGCCCCGGAGGGATGTCGCTGACAACTGAAATTATTTGTCAGAAAGTCCACGTGAGAGAGCCGCGGAATGTGTGCACTGTCACGGAGACGGTATCGTCGTTGCTGTAGCCTTCTATCGCAGTCAGAGGGATGGAGCAATAGTATGTACGTGAGTATGACGTAGGGTCTTGCCCTTGGTCGTGGTGTATGGACAGATGGTAGTGTGTGTGTCCGTCCGTCCACGCATGGCATACTGAATCAGTGGCGAAGCCCCAATACTGTGTGCCGCTCTGTGTCCTTGCTGTCAGCTGCATGTTGATGTACGCCCCCTGTCTCCACATGCTTTCTATGCCTGTGGGGTCGTGGCGCAAGACTTCCGCGCTGTCGGCGAGAATGCGTGCAGCGGTAAGGCTGTATATCCGTGCGGCAGGCATTGCCGGTGCGACGCTTTCGGGCACGTATCCCACCACGGCACGGTATGTCGTGTCCGGACGGTGCGGCTGGATGTTCGTGTTGAGTATGGAGTATCGCGTGCCGTTGTCGGTAGTCATGTCCGTGAAAGTTCCGTTGCTGTCTGTGTGTATGTCGGCAAATTCCGTGACGAGGTCAGGGAATGGCTCCTGCTTCTCTGTGCACGCTGACATCAGCAGTAAGGCTGACGTTAGCAAGATGGTCTGCAACAGTGTGCATAGGGGGGGGATGGCGGTACTGGCTGTCATGGTTTCTGCGTCTGCATCTTGTTCATGACAGGGTTGGCATACATGGTGAGTATCCTCTCGCGCAGGAAGGCTTCGTCTGGGTCAGGGATGGTGACTTTGGCCAGCTGTTTGCTGACGTAGCTGTCGAAGACTTCCTTGTCGTGCCTGCTGTAACGTCTGTTGTAGGTGTTCGTACCGTGCAGTTCGTCGTAGGCGATGAAATTCCCGGGATACAGCATGTATCCGCCGTGTATGCTTTGATCCAGACGTCTGGCTATCTCTTTGAAAAGTTCCGTCTTGGGCATATCTTCCAGTTCGTCTATCCATTGGTTGACGGGCGTCCCGGTGCGGTAATGCACGTGTCCCTTGAACCCAAGGATGCCGGTTTTCATGTTGTCCAGGTCGTCCTGTTTGCTTTTCTTCCACGCAGGGTTGTCGCGCTTCTGCTGGAGTTCCTGAGCCTTGAGGTAGTCGCAGGGGTCGTATTCGTAGCTGATGGTAAGGGGGACGATGTTCAGACTCTTGAGCCTTTCTACCGTGGTTCCTTCGCCACCCAGAGCCAGCATCTTCAGTACGGAATCCTGTGTGTTGTCGCTGCTGTCCTTGGCGCGTCCCTCGCGCTGTGCTATCCAGATGTTTTCCTTCTTGCAACCTATGGCGTAGTGCATGTAGCGGCTCATCAGCAGGCTGCTTTCCAGTATTTCCTTGACCTTCAGTCCGCGGCGCACGATGAAAGCCTTGTTCATGCGTACCAGTGTCTTGATCCAAGGGTAGATGAGCAGGTTGTCGCCCAGGGCAATCTCGCATGTGGTCGGGAAACCGGCCTCGAAAAGCATCAGATCCAGAATGGCACTGTCCAGGACGATGTCTCTGTGATTGGAGATAAAGAGATAGTTGCCGTGGCTGGATATGGTGTCATGGTAGAAGGTGTATCCGCGTGCATGCTTGCGTAGGATATAGCGTACCACGTGTTTCATGAAGCGTACCTGAAAGTCGAGAGGTGTCTCCACTCCCAGAAACAGCGTTCTGATGATGCGGTTGCGTAAGCCCTTGGGCAGCCAGGGGATAAAGCCATGCATCATCTTGTCGAAGTGGCGGTCGCCCAGCAACTGGTTGAGGGCATCTTTCATCTCGCCCTTCTCGAAAGGGCGTATCTCATCAAATTCGTGTATATCCATGTCCGTATTTTCCGTGGTTATTTTCCTTCTATAATGTCGGTCATCACCTGTGTTATGTCCAGACCTGCCGCTCGTATCTGCTGCGGTATGAAACTGGTGGCCGTCATGCCGGGGGTTGTGTTTACCTCCAGCAGGTTTATCTTCCCGCCTTCGGTGATTATGTAGTCTATGCGAGCTATGCCGTAGCATCCCAGAATGTCGTATATGGTTGATGTCAGTGTCTGTACACGCTGCGTGAGGCGTTCTGAGATGCGTGCCGGGGTTATCTCCTCCACCTGTCCGTTGTACTTGGCGTCGTAGTCGAAGAAATCGTTCGACGTCACCACTTCAGTTATTGGGAACACGTGTGAGCAGCGCCCGGTCTTGCAGCATCCGCAGGTTATCTCCGTACCCTGCATGAAAGCCTCGACCATGACGTCCTCGCCCTCCCTCAGTGCCAGTTCTATGGCCGGGCGCAGTGCCTCGGCGGTCTTTACTTTGGTGGTGCCGAAGGAGCTGCCTCCGCGTGCCGGCTTGACAAAACACGGCAACCCTATTCGCTGTATTATGTCTTCGTCGCTGACCTCGTTTTCGAGTCCGCGGCGGACGATGAGGCTGTCGGCTACGCTTACCCCAAGGGAACGCATGTAGTTGTTGAGCACGAACTTGTCGAACGTCAGAGCCTCCGTCAGCACGCCGCCAGTGGAGTAGGGCATGCCTATCAGGTCGAGATAGCCCTGCAGTATGCCGTTCTCGCCGGGTGTCCCGTGTATGATGATATAACAGAAGTCCGGACGTATGGTTTCGCCGCACTCGTTGACAAACGTGAAGTCGTTGCGATCCACTCTGCTGCGTCTGCCGTCCGGCAGGATGGCTTCCCATAGACCGGATTTCAGTTCCACCTTATATATATTATACTTCTCCTTGTCCAGAAAAGACTCTACGCCTGCGGCACTGCGCATGCTTACGTCGTGTTCGGAGCTGTCTCCTCCGCAGATAATGGCTATTGTTTTCATTGTCGCTGATGTGCTATGTTGTCTTGTGTCTTTATGCGTCGCTGTCGGTTCTTTTCCTCCATTTTGCAATGAGAGCCTCCATGTCATTAGCAAGGTTGCTCTGGAAATCCATCTCCTTGTCGGTGACGGGGTGCCTGAATCCTAATGTCCTTGCATGCAGAGCCTGCCTGGGGCACAGCTCCATGCAGTTGCGTATGAATGCCTTGTATGATGATGTCTGCTCTCCTCTCAGAATCTGGTCTCCCCCGTACCTTTCGTCTGCAAACAGGGGATGCCCCATGTGTTTCATGTGTGCCCTAATCTGGTGCGTGCGTCCCGTCTCCAGACGACATTCTATCAGCGTTACCGCTCCGAAACGTTCCAGTACGCGCCAGTGCGTGACGGCGTGTTTCCCCGTCTCGCTGCCTTCGGGGAATACGGCCATGCGCAGACGGTCTTTAGGATCGCGCCCGATGTTGCCTGTCATTGTTCCTTCGTCTTGGGAAAACGGTCCCCACACGAGGGCGTTATAAAGACGTCGTGTCGTGTGAAAGAAAAATTGTTTGCAGAGCGAGGTCTTCGCTTCCGGTGTTTTGGCCACAACAAGGAGACCGCTCGTGTCCTTGTCGATGCGGTGCACCAGCCCCACCTCCGGGTCATTCGGGTCGTATCGCGGGTCGTCTTTCAGATGCCATGCCAGAGCGTTTACCAGTGTGCCGCTGAAGTTGCCGCATCCGGGGTGTACCACCATGCCGGCGGGTTTGTCTATGAGCAGCAGCTGGTCGTCTTCGTATACGATGTCCAGCGGTATGTCCTCCGGTATTATTTCCCAGTTGCGTTTGGGACGGTCGAGCATCAGGGTTATTGTGTCGCCGGCCTTTACCTTGTAATTGCTCCTTACCGCCTTGCCGTTGGCCTGTATGTAACCAGCCTCGGCGGCTTTCTGGATGCGGTTGCGGCTTGTGTCCCTGAGATGATCCATCAGAAACTTGTCCACGCGGACAGGATTCTGTCCGCTGTCTGCCACCACACGTCTGTGTTCGTACAGTTCCGTTCCGCTGTCAGCAATCCCTTCTGGTATGTCATCGGTGTATGCGAAATCGTCGTCCAAGTCCGCCGTATCCTCGTTCTGCAGTTCCGTCATGTCTACCATTCCGTCTCGGGCTCAAATTCGTAGGCATCCTCTGTTCCGCCGATGCTGTCGGTCAGGTCTTTCGTCCACTGTTCGTCCTCCGTGAGGCTGTTGCCTACCATCAGTACTATCGGAGCTTCTGCCGGCACCTTGTCTCCGGCGTTGACCATGGCGCCGCGGCATTTCACACCTATCACCCAGTCCTTGTCGCCCTCCACATATTCCTTTGGACCTATCTTGAAACCCATGGCGCGCAGTCTTATCTCAGCCTCGTAGACATCGCAGTTGTCTGCAATGTTAGGCATGGTCAGCGTTGGGCTGCTGTTGGAATTGATAGTCAGGTATATCTTGCGTCCGCTCTTAACCTTGGTGCCGGCCTTGGGATGTTGCATCAGCACGCTGCCCGTTGCCAGATTGCGGTTGTAGCCCGAATCGGAAACCTCGGCGGCGAGACCGTACTGCTCCAGCATGACGGCGGCATCGCTGTGGTGTATCTTCGTTACGTCGGGCACCTGTATTATTTCTCCGTGATGGGTATATATCATGGTACCGTACCAGACACCTGCTACCATCAGTACCACAAAAACAAACATTCCCAAAAGGTTGCCCCAGACTACGGGAGCGAGAATCTTCTTTCTAAAATCCATGGAAGCGGAATTATCATTGACTGTGCAAAAATACTAAGAACCGCGCTATTATCCAAATAAACATCGGCAAAAAGAAAGCGATGCGGGAAACTTCCCCACATCGCTTCTTATGTCAAAGCTCTATGATGCTTATTTGCCATGTCTCTCGTCGGAAACGGTCAGCTTTTTGCGCCCCTTGGCACGGCGGCTTGCCAATACACGACGACCATTGGCAGTAGTCATTCTCTGACGGAAACCATGCTTGTTGGCACGGCGGCGGTTAGAGGGTTGGAATGTTCTTTTCATAGCTATGTGTTATTTATTTTCGTTTTTACATGCAAAGTTTCGGAGTGCAAAAGTACATACTTTTTCGTGAACGGCCAAAGCTTTCAGAACTTTATTTCCAATATTGCCACAAATTGTCTCCTGTTGAAATGCTTGCACTCATTCCTGTTGTCGCCGATTTCGGGAAACAGCGTATGCTTACCGAAGAACGGCAGACACCATTGCAGGCGTATCCAGTGACCGTTTGGTGACACAATATGTATAGGTGTAAAGTCTATGACTCCCGGCAATAATGTTGACTGGGTTACTTTAGTTTTGTCTTTTTCAAACAACATAAGTAAGGGAGAAAAAAGAGTGTGTGCTAAGGCTGCAAAAGGCTTGTCATGTGTATAATTTATAGGACAATATTAGATCCGCCGGGCAATATTTCGGACATTATTGGCTTTTTTATTGTTTTTTAGTTAAAATGTCGTACCTTTGCACATGAAAAAATATTGCCGATACCGGTTGTGAACCATAATAATTAACGAATAAATATATGATTAACTCACAAGACATTAAGAAGGGTACCTGCATCCGCATGGATGGCAAGCTCTATTTCTGTATTGATTTCCTGCACCGCAAGCCGGGTAAGGGTAACACCATCATGAGCGTTACCTTGAAGGACGTTGTCAACGGCGGCGTATTGGAACGTCGTTTCAATATCGGTGAAAAACTGGAGGATGTCCGCGTGGAGCGTCGTCCATACCAGTATCTCTACGCCGAGGGCGAGGACTATGTGTTCATGAACAACGAGACTTTCGAACAGGTCAACATCGCTGCCGACCAGATTACCGGTGTCAAGTTCATGAAGGAGGGACAGAACGTTGAGGTTGTCACCGACGCCAGCACAGAGACCATCCTGTATGCCGAGCTGCCTGCCAAGGTGCACCTGGCCATATCATGGACGGAGCCAGGTCTGAAGGGCGATACCGCCACCAACACTCTGAAGCCTGCAAAGCTGGAGACCGGTGCCGAGATTCGCGTGCCTCTCTTTATCAACGAGGGTGAGATCGTAGAGGTGGACACCAGAGACGGAAGTTATCTGGGTCGCGTGAAAGCATAAACGTCCCCTTGACCTTGAACCTATAGGGTGGGAGCGGTTGAAACAGTAACAATGAAATACTCCCTCATCATTCCCGTCTACAATCGTCCCGATGAAGTAGGCGAGTTGCTTGCCAGCCTGGAGACTCAGACGCTGAAGGACTTTGAGGTGGTGGTGGTCGAAGACGGCTCCACAGAGCCTTGCCTGAATGTTGTCAACGAGCATGCCTCCAGGCTGGCATTGCGCTATTTCGGAAAGCAGAACAGCGGTCCGGGACAGTCCCGCAACTATGGCGCGGAACGTTCACAGGGCGAATACCTGATAGTCTTGGACAGCGACTGTGTGCTGCCTCCTGGCTATATGCAGGCTGTGGACGATGAGTTGCGCCGCGAGCCGTGCGATGCCTTCGGCGGCCCTGACAGGGCGCACAGAAGTTTTACTCCGGTGCAGAAGGCCATCAATTACTCCATGACCTCGTTTTTCACTACGGGAGGTATACGCGGCGGCAAGAAGAAATTGGACAAGTTCTATCCTCGTTCTTTCAACATGGGCATACGTGCCGGTCTGTATCGTCGTCTTGGCGGTTTTGCTTCAATGCGTTTCGGCGAGGATATAGACTTCAGCATACGCATCTTCGACAGCGGAGCCTCGTGCCGCCTTTTCCCCGAAGCGTGGGTGTGGCACAAGCGGCGTACCGACATGAAGAAGTTTTTCAAACAGGTGCACAACAGCGGCATTGCACGCATCAATCTCTGGAAACGCCATCCCGGAAGCCTGAAACCGGTGCATCTCCTGCCTGCGGTGTTTACGGTGGGCGTGTGCTTTCTTGCTGTTCTTCTGCTTGCCGGACTTTCGGTTGTAGGCTACTCCCTGTATGGCGACATTGCCGCCTCACGCCTTGGCGATACCGGTGTCGTGCTGAGCGGTTGGACGATTGCCGGCATACTGACGAGCGCTGTCGCACTGTTGCCTGTTGTCCTGTTTTCCATGCTGATATTCATGGACTCGCTGCTGCGCAACCGCTCCTTGCGTGTGGCATGGCTCAGTGTGTGGTCATCCTTTATACAGCTGACGGGTTATGGCAGCGGTTTCCTGCGTGCCTGGTGGTTGCGGTGCGTGTGTTCGCGCAATGAGGAATTGCAGGCTTTCAGGGACAATTTCTATAAGTAGGGTGGCGTATAGTATGCTATGAAGATAAAGGATTGGTCGGACGATGAGAGACCCCGTGAGCGGGTCATGGCCATGGGACCCGGGGCTGTGAGCAACGCGGAACTGCTGGCAATACTCATCGGGAGCGGCACGCCTGAGGTGACAAGCGTGGATCTGATGCGCCGCATACTTGGCGACCACGGCGACAGTCTGCGTGCGCTGGGTACTATGTCCCGCGAGGAACTCCAGACATACAGCGGCATAGGACCGGCCAAGGCCGTGACCATACAGTCCGCCCTGGAACTGGGCAAACGGCTGATGCGCGAGGCGAGGGGACCCAAAGCCCGTTTTGTGGATTCAGGAGATGTCCAGGAGTATTTCCGTTCGCGCATGATGGACTTGCCGCACGAAGAATGCCATCTGTTGCTGCTGGATGTGCAGAACCGTTTTCTGGGCTATCACGTTGTCAGTCGTGGTGGCATATCAGAGTCCACCGTTGACATCCGCCTTATCCTGCGCCATGCACTCATTACCGGTGCTCCGCACCTTGTCATAGCCCACAACCACCCGAGCGGCAACCCGTTGCCAAGCCGCCAGGATGACGAACTGACGCGCCGTGTCCAGCAGGCATGCCAGACGCTTGCGCTACGTATGCTGGATCATATAATAATAGGTGACAATACATATTATTCCTATGCCGACGAGGGTAAACTCTGATGCCCGAATGCGATGCCGGCTAACAGAACGAAGATGACAATGGATAACAACGTACAGGAAACCTTGTCCATAGAGGAAAGAGCCGTGGAACTGCTGAAGACGGTTTTCGACCCCGAAATACCTGTCAACGTCTACGACCTGGGACTGATATACCGTATAGAAGTCAAGGACGACAATAAGACACTGGAGGTGGATATGACGCTGACGGCACCTAACTGTCCTGCCGCCGACTTCATCGTGGAGGATGTGCGGCAGAAGCTGGAGAGCATAGGCGGACTGGAGAGGGTAGACGTCAATCTGGTGTTTGACCCCGAGTGGAACAAGGACATGATGACCGAAGAGGCCAAAGTGGAACTTGGATTCCTGTAGTCCTCACAACATGCGGAATGACTTGAAAAACATACGGACGGAATGAAGAAGACCTATTTCCTGAGCGATGCTCACCTTGGCAGCAGAGCCACAGCGGACAGCCGCGAACGTGAGAAGAAGCTGTGCCGTTTTTTGGATTCTGTCCGTAGCGATGACGATGACATATATTTCCTTGGTGACATTTTCGACTTCTGGTTTGAATACCGCAACGTTGTTCCCAAGGGCTTCACACGTTTTCTCGGCAAGCTCTCCGAACTGACGGACGAGGGTGTGGAGGTGCATTTCTTCACCGGAAACCACGACATGTGGACTTTCGGCTATTTGCGTGACGAATGTGGTGTCTGCGTCCATACCATGTCATGCGAGATTGCCCTGCCATTGGCAACCGGTGGCAGTCTCACCGCTATGGTTGGACACGGCGACGGGCTAGGGGATAGCAACCGCGGATTCCGCCTCCTCCGTAGCATATTCCATTCCCCCCTGTGCCGATGGCTTTTCCGCAATGTTTTTCCGCCCGACCTTGGAATGGAGTTCGGCCTCCGTTGGGCAAAGTCCAGCCGTATCAGGCACTCTTCCGTTGTCGTGGCAGAGAATGGTGACAGACTTACGGTCTCGGCTGACGGTGTAGTCACTAATGCCTTGGGTGATGTCCTTGCCCGCAACATTGGCATGGCGGAGCCTTTCAAAGGCGAGTCTGAGGAACCGCTTGTACTCTTTTCCAAACAATATCTTCGTGAACATTCCGGCACTTCATTCTTCATTTTCGGCCACAGGCACATAGAAATAGACCTGATGCTTTCCGCGCAGAGCCGCCTTCTCGTTTTGGGCGAATGGATGACACTGTTCACCTATGCCATATGGGACGGCGAAAATATGCAGCTGAACAATTTTGAGGATTAGGTTGAACGAAGAGCGGGTGAGCGGTGAGAGATGGTGTCACCTGGTCTTGACGACCTTGGCGGCAGTATTCTTGAATTGCGGCATGGCCTGTCCAATGTCGGCATTGATGTATGTGGGGTCGCATACGGTATATCGTCTGCCCTCTACCGTAAGATGGTCTCCGAACACGTCGGTGTTGAAGCATACCGCCGTGGCCAGGTGTCCGGGATAGTGCAGCAGGACGACATCCAGCCCCAGCAGTTCGCGCACCAGCACCGTATACAGGATGGCTCTGTCCTCACAGTCCGAATAGGGATAGAACAGCGTCTCGTCGGCGAACAGAGGCCGCTCCGTGCCGAACTGCTCGTCATCGGTGGCATATTCAAAGGCCGTCTGCACGAAATGCAGCAACATGTTGGCGGCATCGGAAGCGCTTTTTCCGGCAATGCACTTTTTCAGCACAGGGTATAGCTGCTCCCTGGCCTGACGGCTCAGGGAGGCATTGGCATAGATGTCCCAGCAGCTGTTCAGGGGATAGTCGTTGTAGAATGCCATAAGGTTACGGTTCACGGAGACATCGGCCTCCATGCTGTCGTCATGCTTTGACTGCAGGTGGCGCGGTGCGTTTCTGCTGACTGGCAGGGCCGGATGTTCGGGGATGCGCAGCGAGAAATACCGCTCCCCAGGAAATTCACGGTTGAAGACATTGAACCGGGAGGATTTTGACTGCGTATCCATAATGTAGTAATGTATGCCGCCTATGTCCAGATAGGAATACATGTAGATTGTCTCTTCCGACGGCAGCAGGAGCACAAGCCTGTCGCCTGTGCGTGCCATGCGCACCTTGTATCCCGACTGCGTGAGGATATGCATCTGCATCAGGCGTGCCTCGTTGAGCCGCCCGGGAGGGAAGAATGCCGTTGTCATCTGCTCCACGAAGCGTACATATCCCCAGTCGCACAAGCGCAGCCTGTCGCGGTAGTCAAGGCATCGGGATATGACGGGCAGGTATACATCCTTTGAAAGCACCTGCCAGCCGTCGGCAACGCTGTTC
>CAMWRK010000063.1 GCA_947176655.1 uncultured Prevotellaceae bacterium
AAGGACGCTGACAGAATTGGATGATGTTAGTATGATTGAAATGGGTATCAGATGTAAAGAACACATTATCACCGTCAAATTTGTAGTTCATTGTCTTCTATTTCTATTATGGCATCCCTACGGAAGCTGGTTTGCTCTCCGTGGAAAGTGTAGCCAAGTTGATTACAGATACACCGGGTATTGCCTATTGTTTTATTTATGTTTCGATGTGAATGACCGTATATCCAATAGTCTATACGGCTATCAGCAATATAATTGCCAAGCTCTACAGTAAATGCTCCGTTGATTGGACTACCCTTGAACTCATCAGCCATCAGCACAAAAGACGGTACATGATGAGTAGCGACTATAATATGCCGGGCTTTACTTTCAGCCACACTTCGCTCTATGAATTCACGACACGTCTCATGTTCCTGATTGAAACGCTGAGCAGAAAGTCGAAACTGTCCGTTGCGTATTCTATGTAAATCTGCAACACCTCGTTCCGTCGGATATTCCTCGTATGGATGAATCTTTGACCATATAGTAGATGCAATAAGATCATTATCCTGAGAGAGAGGAATAACGCAGTTATAGACTGCCTTGACATTAGGGCGAATATTGAATTCCCAACCTTCGTGAAGATCGTTGATGTCAAAACTCTTGTATTAATCTATGACGCATACTGCAAATTTACTCTTCTCATAACTATTCATTTGAGATGACGGCTTGATTCAATTTATCAGTAATACAAACAGAAAAATCACTCCAAATTCCATTCAATCACCATGCAAATTTTTAACGAGTAGTCCCAACTGATTTATAAGAATGTTGAAAAACAATAGCATCCATATATTCACCATCCATCAGAAACCATTCTTGCAATACGGCAGTAGCGTCATAACCGGCTCTGTCAAACAGAAGGCGCCCATTATAATTATCTACTGCAACAATTGCATAAAGTTGAAACAGACCTTGTTGGCGTGCATAGTGTTCTGCTTCTCTCAATGCGCCGGTTGCCACTCCCCTACCCTGGACTTCCGGTAGCAGAGCTATACCAACCTGGGCTCGACTATGTTTAGCACTTAAATCTGTTATATCAAGAAAACCGCAAGCACAACCGTTCTGCGGGTTCATAATAGTCAAACGAACCTGCGAATCTGTATATAAATCTCCAGAGCTATTTTCTATATATTGTTTCAACGCAAAACACGAGAGTGGAACTGTTGTGCTACTGTAACGAAATATTGCCGCGTCATTTTCAACAATATACATCAAGTCCAAGTCTTCCGGCTCAACAGCTCTCAGATACTTCATCTGCGTCATCTTTAGTGTATGAGCTAGAAACGATGCTTTTGTACTTAATAATGTACACAAGACTAATCATAGACAAAAGCCACACAAGATTATCACTTCCTTCATTACCAATATTCATATAGTAATCACAGATTACCATCAATGCAGCTACATTCAAAGCCAACATCAATACAATAGGCTTTGACTTCAGGAGTGTAAAAGCAGATACCATTGATGCCAAAGACACAAGCACCACAACAAACCGTTCAATATATGCCACATAAGGAGAAAGTACCATACTATATCCTTCATTCTGCAACCCCTCCATAAGAAGTGTGCAGATGATAACCACAATAGGCATCAATATGTAAATAACACGTAAGCGCTTCATAAATTATAGAATAAAAATGTTTATACTGAAAAGGGTATTCGTCCGGCCAATGCCCGCCCTAACGTTGCCTCGTCCGTGTGCTGCAACTCGTCATTCTGAGCTACTCCTCTTGCTATTATTGTAATTCCTGGCATTACAAAATGGACGTGTTCCATTGACTTCACATTTGAATCAACACTTTGCTTAAGCTGCAATAGACGTCTATATATAAAATAATTAGTCGTATCACCTTCCATTGTTGGACTTAATGCCAGTATGACTTCCTCAATACCTCCGGCAGCAACTCGTTCTACCAGACTCTGTATATGCAGATTACTCGGCCCTATGCCATCCACCGGGCTTATCACCCCCCCAAGCACATGATACAGGCCACGATACAGATTGGTGGATTCTATGGCCATCACATCTTGTATATTCTCCACCACACATAGTTGTGAACTATCACGTTTGGGGTTTGAACATATCTCACACACATCTGTGTCAGAGATGTTATGGCACATACAACAATACTTCACCTCAGCACGCAACACAGAAAGAGCCTCTGTAAGAGTTGCTGTCACTCTTGCATCCTGACGTAAAAGGTGCAATACAAGACGCAGAGCTGTTTTACGTCCTATGCCAGGAAGACACGACACTTCGTCTACAGCCCTCTGGAGCAGATGCGAAGAAAAGTTTGTTGTCATAGCACCCCTTTGCTTGATGGCAGATTGAAATGCTCTACATCACGTTTAACAGCCATCTTTACAGCACGCGCAAAAGCCTTAAATATCCCTTCTATCTTATGATGCTCATTCTCTCCTTCTGCCTTAATATTCAGGTTCATTCCGGCACTGTCCGAAAGACTTTTAAAGAAATGCAAAAACATTTCCGTTGGCATCTCGCCGATTTTTTCCCTTTTGAACTCTGCATCCCATACTAACCACGGACGTCCCCCAAAATCGAGGCTAACGCGACACAAGCAATCATCCATTGGCAGGCAATAGCCATATCGTTCCACTCCCCTCTTGTCCCCGAGTGCCTTTGCCAGACATTCTCCCAAAGCCAAAGCTGTATCCTCTATGGTATGATGCTCATCCACATGCAGATCACCACGACACCTTATACATAGATCCATGTTACCATGACGTGCTATCTGCTCCAGCATGTGGTCAAAAAATCCTAATCCCGTACTTATCTCGCTTTTCCCATTACCATCAAGTCCAACACTCACCTCTATATCAGTCTCATGCGTAGTACGACGTACAGAAGCAACACGGTCTCCAGCAAAAACCATTTCCGAGATTCGTTTCCAATCCATACCATCACCTATTATCAGACTTTTACAACCAAGATTAGCTGCCAGCATGGCATCAGTCTGCCTATCTCCAATAACATACGAATGCTCCATATCAACCTCCGGGTCATTCATGTAGGCAGTAAGCATGGCTGTACCAGGTTTACGCGTAGGAAGATTATCCTGCGGAAAAGAGCGATCTATATGTTGAGCATCAAACTCAACCCCTTCTCCACGCAAGATATCCAACATCATATTATGCGTAGGCATGAAATCGGATTCCGGATATGAGTCCGTTCCAAGACCATCCTGATTACTGACAAGCACCATTCTGTAATCAGTATGATGTGCCAAAAACGACAATGCCCCTATAGCACCAGGCAGAAAACGAAACTTGGCAAAAGAATCTATCTGCTCGTCCTCCGGCTCACAAAGTATTGTACCATCGCGGTCTATAAACAATATTCTCTTAGACATAAGATCTACATTTCGTGCCAATCAAACACATTTATGAATATCACATATTACATTGTCTTCATTCCGTAACTGCGCAATGCCCCCAGCAACTCATTATTTTCTTCCTTGGAGCCGATAGTTATGCGCAGAGCATTCCTGCACAATGCCACACGACTGCGGTTGCGTACAATAATGCCCTTATCCACCAAATAACTATAAATAGCATCGGCATCCGTAACTTTCACAAGCACGAAATTGGCCGAAGACGGATACACTTTCTCTACCATAGGAAGTTCCATCAGACATGGAAGCATGTTCTTGCGTTCATGCCGAACATCATTTATCCATCGCTCAAGTTTCAGCATCTGCGACAACAATTCCTGCGCAGCATGTTGCGTGAGCATGTTGACATTATACGGATACTTTACTTTGTTGAATAAAGATATTATCTCCTCTGATGCAAAAGCCATGCCCAAACGTATGCCAGCCGATGCCCAAGCCTTTGAGAAAGTATTTAAGACAATCATTCTTGGAAAATATCCCAAATACTTACGCATTGGAGTCAAGTCGGAGAAATCGCCATACGCCTCGTCCACAACCACCACGCCAGTAAACTCAGTAAGGATTTTCTTCAACTCCAGCCTGTCCATATCGTTACCGGTAGGATTGTTTGGACTACATATCCATATAACCTTAGTATGCTCGTCACATGCTTGTAGCAATGCTTCCGCAGACATGACGTATTCATCTGACAAACATACAGTTCTATATTCCACATCATTAATATCGGCACACACTTTATACATCCCGTATGTAGGTTCTATGGCAACGACATTATCCACCCTCGGTTCGCAGAATATACGGTATACCAGATCTATAGCCTCGTCACTTCCGTTTCCAAGGAAGATTTTTTCTACAGGCACTTCTTTCACCACGGAAATACTCTGCTTGAGTTTCTCCTGCATAGGATCCGGATAACGATTGTAAGGAGCATTGTATGCACTTTCGTTGGCATCAAGGAAAACATGTGCCGCACGTCCCTTGAACTCGTCTCTGGCACATGAATATGGTTTCAAAGCCAATATGTTCTTTCTTACTAGCGATTCTATCATAAACTAAACATATATTCTATTCAATTATTCATCCTCAAAGTCATGGCTCTGCGATGGGCGTCAAGACTTTCTGCCTCTGCCATCACTTCTACAGCACGTCCGATACTATTGATTCCCTCGCGCGTCAGATGCTGAAATGTAATTTTCCGGCAGAAACTGTCCAGATTAACACCACTATAAGCTTTGGCGTATCCACTTGTCGGCAACGTATGATTAGTGCCAGAAGCATAATCGCCAGCACTTTCACAACTGTAATGTCCCAAGAAAACACTGCCAGCATTGATTACCTTATCCTCCCAATCCATGGCACTGTCCATTGCAACAATAAGGTGTTCGGGAGCATATTCATTACATATATCGAACGCTTCCTGGATGTCACGAAGTACAACGATACAACTATGCTCCAGCGAACGCTTTGCCATATTCTTTCTTGGCAGAGATTCCAGCTGATTCTCCACTTCACGACTGACAGCTTCAGCTACAGCCTCGCTGTCCGTGAACAATATGCTCTGCGAATCCACTCCATGCTCAGCTTGACTAAGCATATCTGCGGCAACATACTCCGGATGACATGTTTTGTCCGCTACAATGGCAACTTCGGACGGACCGGCTGGCATATCTATTGCTACATCAGTCATGCTTACCTGCTGTTTTGCACACATCACATACTGATTGCCCGGTCCGAATATCTTGCTTACACGTGGCACAGACTCCGTCCCATACGCCATTGCTCCTATGGCTTGGACACCGCCACACTTATATATACTATTGACACCGGCCACCCCAGCCGCAAACAATATGGCCGGATGCAGTGTTCCGTCTCTTGAAGGCGGAGAGCAGAGAACAATTTCCGAACAACCGGCTATCCTCGCCGGAGCGGCAAGCATCAACACTGTACTGAAGAGTGGTGCCGTTCCTCCTGGGATATAAAGTCCGACTTTTTCTATCGCCACGGATTTCTGCCGACAAAATACACCTGGAGCCGTCTCAACGCAGACAGTATTCATGCGCTGAGCCTCGTGGAAACGTGTGATATTGGTATGTGCCAACCTAATGGCACTTTTCAAATCCGCACTTATCATAGTCTCTGCGACACGCAACTCCTCATCTGTCACACGCAACGATTCGAGTTCTGCCTTGTCGAACATGACCTCATAGCGCAACACTGCCTCATCACCATGCTCGCGCACATCCTTCAGCACAGCCGCCACAGTAGCTCCAAGATCTGCGGCATCCTTTTGCGGACGACGCAGAAACCTCTCATGCTCTTCCTTCTTGGGATATTGTATGATGTTCATGCAACAGGAAAGAATGCTAAATTATCATCTTTTCAATCGGCATAACAAGTATTCCTTGAGCGCCAAGTTCTTTCAGACGTGAAATTATATCCCAGAAAGACTTTTCCTCTACCACAGTATGGATGCTGCTCCATCCTTCTGTAGCCAACGGCATAATGGTTGGAGATTTCGCTCCAGGCAATACATCCACAATATCAGGAATACGCTCAGTAGGCACATTCATAAGAACATATTTTTTGTTCTCTGCGGCTTTCACTGCTTCTATGCGGAAAAGCAATTCATCCAGAATGGCACGCTTCTCTGAAGACAGATGTGGGTTGCCAATGAGCAAAGCCTCGCTCTGCATCACCACCTCTACCTCAGCCAGATTGTTACTTACCAATGTGCTACCGCTGCTCACGATATCAAATATAGCATCGGACAGTCCAATACCAGGACTGATCTCAACAGAGCCTGTAATTACATGTATATCTGCCGTAATTTGGTTTTC
Source organism: uncultured Prevotellaceae bacterium (assembly GCA_947176655.1). Taxonomy (GTDB): domain Bacteria; phylum Bacteroidota; class Bacteroidia; order Bacteroidales; family Bacteroidaceae; genus Physcousia. The sequence goes on from CAMWRK010000063.1 coordinate 6,296, forward strand.
ATGAAGGAACCTGCGCAAAATATTTGGATATGATGTCGCAATCTTTTTCCCTTCAAACCAGCCAATACCGGTATACTTGACGGCCTTTGGTATGGCCAAAGACATCCGGCAACGCGAAAAACCCAAAGGACGGATAATATCGGCAGATTCCTGTCGTTCCTCAAACTCGTTGCGACCGACGACACCCAGATCCGTAACACCAGTCGCCACACACTGCGGAATATCATCATCTCTGAGGTATAACACCTCTATAGGAAAATCAGCGCTTTGAACCAATAGCGTACGCCGGCTTGTGCTGACCTTTATGCCAGCCTCGGCCAACAATGACATAGTATCCTCAAAGAGTCTCCCCTTAGACTGAACGGCAATTCTTATCATTTTATGTCCTGTGTATTATTATTGAAATTACTACTCTTTAATTGCAAAGGTACGTATTTTTCCATTTAATCTGCACATTTTGACAAGTGTTATTCGGTGATGCCGGAAAAAATATCTAACTTCGTAGCACAAATCCAATAACGTCCCAACATTCATCCCAATGTATATAATAGGTATAGCCGGAGGAACCGGCAGCGGCAAGACTACCGTTGTAAAGAAAATTATGGAAACACTCCGTAATGAGAGTGTAGCTGTTATTCCACAGGATTCATATTACAACGACAATACATTGCTCAGCATGGAAGAGCGAAAGAGAATCAACTACGACCATCCAGACGCATTCGACTGGAAACTATTGTACCGGCATATCCATGACCTCAGAAATGGTAAAGCCATAGAACAACCCACCTACGATTACATCACGTCCAACAGAATGACCGAGACTATACATATAGAGCCATGCGAGGTCATAATCATAGAAGGTATCATGGCACTGTACCGCAAGGACATGCGTGACCTCATGGATCTGAAAATCTTCGTGGACACCGACAGTGATGTACGTCTCATACGTAACATTCTTCGTGATACCGTAGAACGTGGCCGTACTCCGCAAATGGTCATAGATCGCTATCTTCAGGTACTGAAACCGATGCACGAGGAGTTTATCGAACCGACAAAACGTTTCGCCGACCTCATTATTCCAGAAGGAGGCTGCAATGAGCAAGCCGTAGACATAATGAAGACATATATCAAACACAGGCTCAGGCCGTAACTATGCAAACTCCGACAATTCCAGCCAGCGCATGGATTTCTCGTCCAATTCCACATTAAGCAAAGGCAAACGCTTGGACATTGCTGTTATCTCGTCTACAGTGATTGTTCCACCACTCAATGCAGCCTCTATCTCAGACTTCTCCTTCTCAAGAACCTCTATATCTTTTTCCAATTGGGCGAACTCAGTACGTTCCTTGAATGTCAGTCTGCGTCGTTTTTCCGTAATTCGAGGCTTCACACCCAATACCGTCTGCGATGATGGAACCGTTCCCCTACTCTTTTCCTGGATTGCCCACTCTCTGGCAATGCTCTTCTGTGCCTCACGGAATTGTGTATAGTTGCCAGGGAAATCCCTTACCTCGCCACCACCTTTGAATACCAACAGATGATCCACCACCTTATCCATGAAATAACGGTCATGCGACACTATGATGACACATCCACGGAAGTCCTGCAAATACTGCTCCAATATCTGGAGAGTGACAATGTCCATGTCGTTGGTAGGCTCATCCAGAATAAGGAAATTAGGATTCTGCATCAACACCGTACATAATTGCAGGCGACGACGTTCTCCGCCCGACAATTTATATATATAATTCTGTTGCTGCAAAGGAGAAAACATGAAGTGTTGCAGAAACTGCATGGCACTGAGATGTCGCCCCCCGCCAAGATCAACATATTCCGCCACACGACGTACTGCATCTATGACCTTCATGTTCTCGTCCACCTGCATAGGTTCCTGGCTGAAATATCCGAATTTCACCGTTTCCCCTATCACGAAACGTCCGCTGTCCGGTGGCACCAGTCCAAGCAAGAGTTTCAGGAAAGTACTCTTACCAGTACCGTTATTTCCCACTATACCCATTTTTTCATAACGTGAGAAATTATAATAAAAGTCCTTAAGTATGACAAGTTCATCACTGTCCTGTCCGGCAGGGAAAGCCTTGCTCACATATTCAGCCTCAAAAATCTTACTGCCGATGTATGTACTGTTCACCTGCAACCTCATCTTTCCTTCCTCTACACTATGTCTGGCCTTCTTCTCCAGTTCATAGAACGCCTCCTCACGGTATCTAGCCTTGTGACTACGTGCCTGCGGCGTCGAACGCATCCACTCCAACTCTGTCCTGTAAAGGTTATTGGCACGCGCTATCTCGGCTCTGGCATTGTCCAACCGCTCCTGCCGTTTCTCCAGATAATAAGCATAATTGCCACGATATGTATACAGCGTCTCATCGTCCATCTCTACGATCAGATTACACACTCTATCCAGGAAATATCGGTCGTGCGTTACCATGAGCAACGTTACGCACTGTCTGCCCAGATAACCTTCAAGCCACTCTATCATCTCCAAATCAAGATGGTTCGTGGGCTCATCCATGATAAGTAAATCCGGATTCTGTATCAACACGTTAGCCAAGGCCACCCGTTTGACCTGTCCTCCAGATAACACGCCCATCTTACGCGATGTATCACCTATTTTAAGTTTGCCAAGTATCTGCTTGCTCCTCACCTCCAATTCCAAAGCCTCTTCCGTGTCGTCCCTGTCCTGACGCGCATGCCAGAAACAGGCATCCATTACACTCATCTCCATTGGGAAGTCAGGTGTCTGACGCAAATATCCTACCCTGATACCACTACGCAACACAACATCACCGGCATCGGCATAATCGGCACCGGCCAAAATATTCAATAATGTAGTCTTGCCAGTTCCGTTCTGTGCAATCAGTCCTACACGTTGTCCCTCGCCGATACCGAGGTTTATGTCATGGAAGAGCGTTTTATCGCCCACTCTTCTGGTCAAATCCGTGGCTTGAAGAAATACTTTCATACTGCAAAATTACGAATAACTTTCAAAAAAGCATGGTAAAACCACTGTGATTTCAGGAAATTGTCGTAACTTTGTATTGATAAGAGCGGAACGGTATACCACTTCCGCACTCCCCTAAACATATTTTTATGCACACGAAAAGTCAATTAGAGTCCATGAGTATGGATGAATTGCGTGCGCTGGCTGCAAAAATAGGAGCAGAGCACAGCGATGACCAAATCACACTTATTTATAACATTATAGATAAGGAAAGCGAAGTCAGTTCCATGGAGGTACAGGCAGAAACTCAACCCAAGAAACGCGGAAGGAAGCCTAAGGCAGAAAAAGAGAACACGGCTACACAACAGGAACTGCCTCTAAACGAGGCTACTGTTGAAGCCATGGATACCGTGACCGAAGTGGCACCACAGCCAAAGAAACGAGGCCGCAAGTCCAAAGCAGAAAAAGAACTGGAGGCCAGACTTGCAGCAACAGCATCAATAAACGGAGAAGAGACTGACGAAGAAGTCAAACCTGTCAAGAAGCGCGGAAGAAAGCCCAAATCCGAAAATCAGGCGAAAGAGCAGACTGATACGCCAACACCGCAAGACACGGACAATGCGGCTACAACATTACCACAGCAACAGCAGGCATTCAGAATCATACGCGACATACGTCCCACCTCGTTGATTTTGGCACAGTTGCAGGAAGAACCACAAAAAGAACCTCTGACACAAGATTTTACTGTCAAGGCAGACGAAAAGACCGTTTCCTTTGGTGACGTGCTTACAGCCGAGGGCGTATTGGAAATGAGCACAGAAAACGCTAACGGCTTTCTACGTT
>CAMWRK010000064.1 GCA_947176655.1 uncultured Prevotellaceae bacterium
CTGTATGCACATGTCCACGTTCCATGCGTTCTGGCCGCCGGCACGGATACATGTCGCTGCAAGCAGCAGTAGTAATGTTTTTCGTTTCATAGTCGCTTGTTGTTTGTGTTTCCGATGCAAAGATATGCCGGTTGTGGCATGCGGCAATGGGAAAAATACTCCCGTAAACCCGAATGTATGGAAATCATACACCGTTATGTATGAAAATCATACACATTTCGCGGCATTCTTTGGTCGTGACGGCACGAGTTACAAAAATTATTCATAGTTTTGTATACAAATATTGTTGCCATGATGCTATGACGAATTACGGTACCATACTGGTTGTTGACGACAATCCTGCCATTCTCACGGCTGTCAGGATATGTCTGGACGGCGTGTTCAGACGTGTACTTACGCACAATTCGCCCGAAACGGTTCTTGCCGCCATGCAGCAGGAGCATGTCGATGTCGTTCTGCTGGATATGAATTTCTCGCTTGGCATAAATTCCGGCAAAGAGGGCATGATGTGGCTGCAGGCCATTCATCGCCGCCATCCCGATGTCCCGATAGTGCTGATGACGGCTTACTCCGATGTACGGCTGGCAGTGCGGGGGCTGAAGGGTGGAGCCGCGGACTTTGTTGTCAAGCCGTGGGAGAATGATGAACTTGTCCGTGTGCTGAAGGACGCTGTGGACAGCAGCCGCGACGTGGTTTCCTTGGAACAGCTTGAGACGGAGCATGTGCGTAAGGTGGTGGATCGCTGCGGTGGCAATGTGAGCAAGGCTGCCGAACTGCTGGGCATAACACGGCAGACGCTGTATGCCAAGATGAAGAAATAACTGTTTATGTTGACACCGGTTATAGCTGTTTTTTTCCTGGTGGTGCTTTTGTGTGTCTTCTACCGTCACCAGCGGCTGATGAAGGACAGGGCGCATCTGATGCGCGAAGCTGTGCGTAATCGCGACTTTACATTCCGCTTGCCGACGCGTGGATTGTTCTTCGGCGAACTGGCGCTTCAGAAGGCATTGAACGAAACAAGCATGGACATACGCAGAATGATGGCGCAGAATGAGGTGGAGGCGTGGCAAAAGCTGACGCGTGTGCTGACGCACGAAATAATGAATGCCACGACACCGATAAGCAGTATCAGTCAGGCCTATCTTGCAAACCCGAAGATAAAGGGAAGCGTATACGAAGAGGGCATACGTGCCATACATGACACGAGTACAAGCCTTGCCATGTTTGTGGACAGTTACAGGAAACTGACGAAGTTTCAGAAACCGGAGCTGACGGATGTGAATGTCCTGGAGTTTGTCTCTTCTGTAAAAAGCCTGTATCCGGACTTGACGTGGCACGTGAACATTCCACCTACGCTGACGCTCTCCGCCGACAAGAGTCTTATGCATCAGGTGTTTGTAAATCTGGTGACTAACGCTATTGAGGCAGGTGCCGGAACGATGGACATACGCTGGAACGGAGCACTGTGTGTCAGCAACGACGGACAACCCATTCCTGCTGATGTGCGCAGGGAAATTTTCATTCCTTTCTTTACTACCAAAAGCACGGGTTCCGGCATAGGCCTCTCCTTGTCCAGACAGATATTGCTGAGGCAGGGCATCAGTCTCTCCCTTGCGGAAATCCCCGTCAGCGGCTACCATGTGACATTTCTCCTGGAGTGGTGACATCATCTCCCGCCCGTTTCTTTTGCGTATCTCCGTGACACGGGGCTTCCATAGTGACGGCAAGGCACCGTTGTGTCAATAGGTTTCTTTCTGTTTTATTTGCTTAATCCGCTGTGTACCCGTAGCTTTGTCTTGGTGTCCGCAAAAGGGTATTCCCTCCGATCCGTTGTCTGTATTTTGTAGTCCTATGCTGGGATGGCATCCGTGCCTTGTTGAAAAATCATTACACGTCAGTGTCGTGACTGGCAGGATAGAGCCGACTCCATCAGCGCAAAATGCCGTGGTTGTGTGTGGAACAGGAAAAGGTGTGTCGCGGCTATGTTGTATGGGGCACAAAACGAAGCGTTCAATGTTGAGGTCGGCGGTTTTTGATGAAAGGCTTTGAAAATGCGCGAGTTAGAGGGTGATGGCGAGATTGGTCGAAAAAAACGAAGCGTTTCCATTGCTTGAATTTTGCTTTACATTTCCGGGGTCGTAGGTTTACATGAGGCTGACATTGGCCTTACGTTTGGAGACACCGGCTTTACATCACCGGTTCCGGAGGTGGGACGGTAGATTTCATCGGTCTTGAGCCGATTTTTTAATGCCTTCAATCAAAATTAAATTATTCAAAAGGTTGCAAATAGCGGTTATTTGTGTATATTTGCGGAAAATTTCAGAGTATGAGAAAGACCAAATGCATCATCGTCCACTTGATCGGAAAGCGTAGATCGCTCGCTTTCGGCTCAATAGCGGCCATATTTCATCATCTGACCCCGGAAGACGTGGGTTGCACATATAATTACCTCCGTCGAGCCGGCCTCAGCGGAGGTGGAACAGTTGTCACTAAACGTGCGATAATACAGCAAACTACGCTGCTTACAGCCCCACGTGGCTGCGATGAATGTGGTGGTTGTATAATGGGATAAGAAAGGCATTAGAACGGCCACAGAACGGCTTTATAACGATCAGGGCAAGGGAGAGTCAATCGACTCCCCTTTTTTTCGTGTTCGAATGGGTGATTTTAAGGGGTGGATATTCAGGTGGATATTCAAAGTGGATATTCATTTGGAGATAACTGGATATTCACATTTAGGGTATTCAAGGGGTACGATAGAGGGGGGGTAAAATACCGATTATTTGAGATAGACCCCCGATTTCGGCATTTCACTATTAAGAAAAAACCACCACTTTGCAAATTTACTCCTTATTAAAAAGGCTTTAATCAGTCAATTAGCCTAATTTTTGCCCTATTTTGAGGGGGTAACACCCCGAAAATGGGCGATTCGGGGGTGCTTTGGGGTGCCACTTCGCATCCGTTTCGTTCAGTTTGGGCAGAATCCGAGAGCCTCCCACATCTCTATGAATGCTACAGGGAGTCCACTGTCTCTCTTTGGGGTATAGACTGAAAGGAAACTCCGGATATGTTTTTTTCTCGCTCAAGCTGCGCGATGCGCTCCTTGAGGCGACCGATCTCTTCATGGAGATGTCCGATCTGAGTGTCCTTTTCATTTAGTCGCGTTTCCAAATGCGAAATCAAAACATTTGACGACTGCGATATTGCAGAATATTCTGCATTTTGCTGTTGGCTGTACTTTCTCCGTTTAATCTCCTCTAATTTTTGATTTGCCTCCTCCCGTGACATCTCACCCTTTACAATAGGCAAATCAGATTGATAGTAAGTTTCCTCGATTATTGGGGAGCCTTCTCCTGATATTAGCCATTTAAGGTCAATAAAAGCAGCATAACCAGAAGCTAAGAATCTTTTAAAGAAGTCATAACTTGGAGCCGCCTTCCCATTTATGATATCATATATAGTTTGTGCCCTACCATACCCCAGCGCATTTGCCAATTTATTGGGGTTAGTATGGAGGAGATCAATCATTTTCTCTACTCTTGCAGAAATTTCTGCATTTTTTTCTCTCATTATTTTGGTATGTTCAGAATTTTCTGTAAATTTGCAGCGTGTTCCAAATGGAACGAGCGGCCAAAGATACGAAAAAACCGCGAGATTAGCAAATTTTAAGATATGAACGATACTGACGAAATTAAAGAATGGCAGACGCATGACTGCAAGCACCGGTTAGCCGGAGTGCTGATGTTGGATAAAGTCGCCTTCAGCTACGATGAAGAGAATGGCATCGTATTTACGGCACCGGACTTCTACGTGGAGAATCTAAAATACAGAATGGTGACATCCTTCGGCTGCAGAAAGAGACCGATTATTAACGAAATAAAATAGAACGAATATGAGTGAGACAACAAAAACTATGGTAGACAAAGATCGTGATATGTTATCACGCCTAACTGTAAGGTTAGAACGACAGATAGCCCGACAGAAGGGAATAATCAAGGATAGCATGGAAGACCTTACAGCTCGCTTCAATGTAAATTTTGAATGGAAAGCAGAAGTCATTTACAAGGCTAATATCATGCTTGATTTCTTTGTGGATTTGTGGAATCACCTCCAAGAAGAAGAGTGTACTATTGATAAAATGAGATTCTATCTCCGTCACGCAGCAGAACATGCCTCAGATGACATCATACACCGAGATCCATACAGCAGTAGTTCTAATGGCGCAGTGAATTTAGCTCATAGATGGACTTATGAGACATATAAGGCAATCTACCATCAAGCAATTAACCTTCTTGACATATTAACCCCGGACAACAATGAATAAGACAACCTATAAGATTCAGATCAACGACTTTTACACCGATCCGGAAAAATGCCGGACGCTTGAGTTAGACGTTGAGTATCCCACCCAAGAAGCTGCTAAAGAAGCAGGGTGGGCGATAATCGAGGCTTTCGCCGCCATTCACGGACTCGGCTACGAGAATCAGGGTGATCAATATATGGCTTTCTATCAGGGAGGCGAGAATGACGGCATGGGAGCCTTGACCATCGAGGTTTACGACTCAAACGGACAGCCAGTGGAGCTATAAGGGTTAGACCCAAGAGAGGGCAATCCTCCGGCAAGAGAGCCGGTTAAAGCCGAAAGGCACAACATGTGAACCGCCGCCGGAATGCAAGCCCGGCGGCATTTGGGAAGGTAGCTCAATTGGTAGAGTAGCCAAATACAAAGCCGGAAATGCAGGTTCGAATCCTGCCCTTCCCACTAAATGAATTTATATGACAAAGCAACATTCTGAAAAAAGAACAGAGGCGGCAGTAGGACTCCTGCTGAAGACCTTTGAGCAGAACGTGGCCGACACCGATACCATCCTCAATGAGTTCGAGACCACTCATGATGACTATGAGTGTGATCAGTCGATATGGTACGATGCCCTCGTTACCGGTCACTACGCTATGAAGGAAGCAATTGATAAGATCAATAATAGACTAAACCGAAAAAATAAGTGAGAAAATGAGAAAGTTTATCCATGCAGACAAAGGAGTAACGGCGAAGTTGAAGGCTATCTTCAAGTGTTCTGACCGCACCATCCGCAATGCCCTTACCTATGACGAGAATAAGGGCAATTCCGACCTCTGCCGGAAGATCCGATTCACTGCCCTGCAGTATGGTTGCCACACTTACACTGTGACCAAAGAGGAAGAATGCTTCCATGACGAAGCCGACGGCATCATGTGGCTTCTATATCCTAATGGAGCGCAGGTTGGCCTTAACAAGATCACCGGCGAAGGAGAGATTATCTTCAAGGGCGACGTAGTTGCCCGGTACGACAAGGTTCAACTGACCGATATACCGGCAATTCAGGCGAAGGCATTGGCTTTCTAAAAGATATAATTTATGGAATATTACAACGGCAGACTTTGTATATCAACTCGCGAACTGTTCGACGGGGGCATCGTTACGGAGGCTAATTATCGCAATTGGACTAACCGTAACCGTGTGGATGTCGTTCAGCGTGGAGGCGGAGCAAGGGGAAGCTATGCGCTCGTTGCCGTTGACAGCCTCCCCGACCGCTATAAAGAGAAGGTCGAAGAGGTTTATCCCGGCGGATCACAGGCACATCTTGAGGGTTGGATCATCAGCAACTACGAGGTGGATCAGAAAGCCACAGCCTTCTTCTTCTCCAAGGAACAATGCGGAGTGGCACTCCCGGCAGAGAAGGCCAAGGAGTACGTCACCAACGCCTCGGTTCTGAACACCTGCATCAAGCTCTATGATAGAGCAGTCACCGCGCAGAAACTCTTCGGAGGTAAATATGATTGGTCTATGATGGCAGCGACCATTGAGACGCTCCGCAAGCGGTTCGGCCACACCCTCCCGGCTTCAACCCTCCGTTTCAGAAAGAAAGTAAACGACTATAAAACGAACGGATACGCCTGTCTGATCAGCGGTAAGTTCGGTAATCAGTCGGCACGGAAGGTGGACTACAAGACCGAGCGACTTATCCTTGGTATCGCAGTACAACCTAACAAGCCTTGGAACACCAACGTCCTCGAATTATATAACTCCTTCGTAACCGGAGAGTATGATGTATTTGACCCGGATACCGGCGAACTATTCAATCCGGATGACTTCACTGACAAAAACGGAGAACCTATGGTTCTGAGCGAAGCTACTATATGCAACTACCTGAACAAGCCTAAAAATAGAGCACTCATTGACCATCGCCTAATGACTCCGACAACCTTTATGCACGAGGTAATGCCACACATGCACCGACATCATGGCGAATTCTCCCTCTCGAAGGTGTCGTTCGATGACCGCGACCTTCCACGCAAGCTCAAGGACACGAGAATCCGTCCGAAGGCATATTATGCCTACGATATCACGAGCGGATGCTGTATAGGAGCAGCCTATAACCGGGCAAAGAATGTCGATCTTGTGGTGGATATGTTCCGGGATATGTTCCGGCTGCTTGACAGGCATGGTTGGGGTTGCCCTGCAGAAGTGGAAGTCGAGAACCATTTGATGAGTCAGTGGAAAGACTCCTTCCTCCGAGCCGGAGTGATGTTCCCCTTCGTAAGGTTCTGCGCTCCGATGAATTCACAGGAGAAACATGCAGAGCAGTTCAACGGAGCCAAGAAGCGTAGCATCGAACACCGGAACCATGTCGGCATCGGCAGGTTCTATGCCAAGAGCAGACAATACCGGACGGAGAGCAACAAGGTATTCGATGAGTTAAACAACACCTACGAGGAGAAGGAATATTACTCATGGGATGAGCTGATCGCAGATGACCGCCGGGACATCTATGAGTACAACCATGCGCTTCATCCCAATCAGAAAAAATATAAGGGCATGACCCGGTGGGATGTCCTTGTAGCCAATATCAACCCGAACCTTCAGCCTCTCGACAAAGCAGTCATCGCACGGTATGTCGGAGAAAGGGTCAGCACAACGATCCGGCGCAATTCCTACTGCCGGGTGCTTCACAGGGATTGGTGGCTGAGCAAGACGGAGGTTATCGAGCAGCTTGCACCGAATGACTATAAGGTTGATGCCTTCTACCTCACTGATGAAGAGGGGAACGTAACCGACATGTTTATCTACCAAGGTGACAAATATATCGATCGCCTTGAGGATGTGGGAACCTATAACACTGCACGAGCCGAGCAGACGGAGGAAGATGAAAAGATCTTCGTAGAGCAGCAGAAAAAAGTAAGCCACTTCAAGAAGTATGTCGAAGACCACGCAATCGAACGTGTGGGCGTAATAGAGCGCGACACACGGCCTCCGTCAATCGAGGTGGAAGAAGTGGCCGTCCCGGAGCCGGAACCGCGAGAAACGCAAGAATACGGCCTTGATGACGATTATGCCACACGAGCCTTGCAAGACTTATAAAGAAATTAAAACACTGTTAGAATATGATTACAACAGACATCAAAAACAAAATCCTCGCCGCTGTAAAGGCGAACCGCGCAAACTATCCGAGTGACGCTAAACATGCCGCTTCCCTTGGCATAACGACTTCGGTGTACAGTGCGATCAAAAACGGTCAGACCGACCGCGTTCTGAGCGATGCCAATTGGATAAGTATTGCCCGGAAACTCGGAGTCAGCCTCCGGGGAGAAATCGAATGGAAAGTGGCAAAGACCCCGACCTTTCAGTTCATAACGGCACAGTTGGAGGCTTGTCAAGGTAGCAGTATCAGTGCGATCATGTGTGACCTTCCCAATATCGGGAAGACCTTCACAGCCCGGCACTATGTCAAGACCCATGCCAACGCCATCTATATCGACTGCTCACAGGTCAAGACCAAGCTCAGGCTTATCAGGAAGATTGCCGGTGAGTTCGGAGTGGACAGCAAAGGCCGGTATGCAGAGGTCTATGAGGATCTTGTCTATTATCTCCGCTCCATCGACAATCCACTCATCATTCTCGACGAGGCCGGAGACCTTCAGTATGAAGCCTTCCTTGAGCTAAAGGCTTTATGGAATGCAACTGAGAGATGCTGCGCTTGGTACATGATGGGAGCCGACGGCCTCAAGGAGAAGATCGACCGCTCCATCGAGTGCAAGAAGGTCGGTTACACAGAGATGCTCAGCCGATATGGTGACCGATACAGTAAGGTTACGCCGGATGATGGCAAGGAGCGTCAGAAATTCCTTCTCTCTCAAGCGCAGATCGTGGCGAAACTCAATGCTCCGGAGGGAGCCGATCCCGGCGAGATTGCCCGTAAGAGTGGCGGTGGTCTCCGAAGAGTTTATACCGAAATCGAAAAACTGAAAAGACTATGAGCGACTGTAAAATCAAAGCAACATTTGCGGATGGTAGCCGAAGGGTACTGAAACCCGTAGCAGAGTTGGCAAAAGCTAACAAGCGGCGCGAGATACGAGTAGTCTTTAAAGATGGAAGATACACTGACCTTCATTTGGGTCGTGTATGCCCCAAATTAGGGATTGTAAAGGTCAATACCTTTGGACTTCTTCCCGAAGGTATCAAGTTAGAAAAAATCATGGGGTGGTGCTACAAGTTCCCCCACAAAACCTCAAAACGATAAAGATATGACAGTAATTGAGAAACAATACATGGATTCGGTGATCAGTATTAACCGAATGATGCGTAAGGCGCAGGATGCCGAACCCGATTGGGAACAGCGCAGGTATGAGATAGCATTCGCTGTGTATATGGAACGCAGAAAACTTTTGACATCAAGAGAGGATGATGTGAAGGACGCTGTTGAAGAGGCTGACATGCTTATAGCAGAACTGAAAAAGACTCAAGAGAAAAAGTAACGATGGCCAAGCGAGCATATAGTCCTAAAGAGGTTCTTGCCAAGACCTATAAAACCTTGCCTTGGGGTGAGAAGTGGAGCCGACCATTCGGCTTTCCAACGATCAACGAGGCATGGTTTATCAGCGGAGCGTCTGCCTCCGGCAAGAGCAGCTTTGTGATGCAGCTCGCCAAGGAACTCTGCAATTACGGCATGACTCTCTATCTCTCACATGAGGAAGGTATCAGTCAGTCATTCAAGGAACGTATCGAGCGATTCAAGATGAACGAGGTACAGGGTCGTTTCAGAGTGGCCACAAGTGATACATACGATGAACTTGTAGAAAGGCTTTCTAAACCCAAGAGTCCTCACTTCGTGATAGTGGACAGCTTTCAAGTGGCAGGTTGGTCATACGATCAAGCCAAGCAACTTATAGATCGCTTTCCGGCTAAAAGTTTCATCTTCATCTCGCAGGAACATAAAGGACAGCCAATGGGTAAGGCTGCTGTCAGACTCCGCTATATAGCCGGAATGAAAGTCCGGGTTGTCGGATATAAGGCTTTTTGCCAAGGTCGCTTCACCGAAGACCCCGGAAGCTATTATGTGGTGTGGGAAGAAGGCATTTTAAGAACTTCAAACAATATCGGCTAATATGAGCAAGAAAAGAGAAATGATAATACTTGAGCCGGATGGCCGGATACGAAAAGAAGCCTTCTGCTCCCGGCCAATGACATGTCCATATTGCAATGGCAGAGGCCAGTTCTTCAGCGGAATCGGTCTTCCGGAAATCGAATGTCCGGATTGCGAGGGAACCGGCGAGGTCATCGCCTTGGTAACCATTGATTGGAAACCTAATAAAGAACCATAAGAAACAATGAGTGAGACAAAACCAAAATGCTGCATCTGCGGCAAAGACATAACCGGGCATACCTTCAATGCCAATCCTGTATGGGATGGCGAATGTTGCGAAGAATGCAATTGGAAAGTGGTGATCCCGGAAAGAATAAGAATGAGTAATCTAAAAAAATAAAAAGTAATATGGCACAAAACATTGATCAGGTCTTCCGTCAGTTAGGCCGAACCGAAAAGGCTCGATTCATCGAGAAGAATCTTGAGTATGCCTCCGAACAGGCAATTGCAGAATTTGTGGACACCTACTTCTTGGGGGTAGCACGTCATCTGCCCATAGAGACACTTGAGGCGATGCTTCATTCAAAGGAAGATCAGAACAAGAGCAATGAAGCAGCAGGTAACTAACTTCGGACGGTTCTACTCCGCATTCCACAAGCTCACAATTCATGGAGAGCCGGACGAG
>CAMWRK010000065.1 GCA_947176655.1 uncultured Prevotellaceae bacterium
ACTATGGCAAAGTTCACTATCCCCGACGACAAGTGCCTCGGGGTGGAACTCAACGAGAAGAACGGGGGGCGCCACCAGTCTTTCGTGATTGAGAACGAGGACTTGGTACGTGCCAATACCATCAACGAACTTCAAGTGCGCTGACCATGAGAAAGTATATCGCAATAATCATCGCGTCGCTTGCCCTGTTTACGGGGCAGGCGCACGCCCAGCGATGCCTGCCGAAGATGCAGGGCATCGAGGTCAGGGCGAACATGGCGGACGGCTTCAATCCCGGCGGCAACGACGGCGGGTACAGTTTCGGGACGGTTCTCTCCACCTACACGAAAAAGGGGAATAAATGGGTGTTCGGCGGCGAATATCTGTTGAAGAACAACCCTTACAAGGACGGAAAGATACCCGTGGCGCAGTTCACGGCGGAGGGCGGATACTACTTCAAGATACTTTCCGATGCCCGTAAAATCGTGTTCGTCTATGCAGGAGCTTCGGCTCTTGCCGGATATGAATCGGTGAACTGGGGCGAAAAGGTACTGCATGACGGCTCCACGCTCCATGACCGGGACGCCTTCATCTACGGCGGTGCGCTGACGCTCGATGTGGAGTTTTACGTGGCAGACTGTATCGCCCTGCTCGCCAACCTCCGGGAGCGTTGCCTGTGGGGTGGCGATACGAGGAAGTTTCATACGCAGTTCGGGGTCGGTATCAAGTTCATCATCAACTGACACGGACATGGGACGGACGGAAATAGACATCATCAGACAAATGCCCATTGCGGTTTTTCTCGCACGGCTGGGGCATGAGCCTGTCAGAAGGAGCGGTAACGAGCTGTGGTATATCGCCCCGTATAGGGGCGAGCGCACGCCCTCTTTCCGTGTGAACGTGGCGAAACAGCTCTGGTACGACTTCGGTCTGGGCAAAGGTGGTGACATCTTCACGCTTGCCGGGGAGTTTATCGGAAGTGGCGACTTCATGGAACAAGTGAAATTCATAGCGGGAACCGCCAATATACCTATGCCTGTTCCCGAAGTGAGCAAACCGACTTTCCTGCCTAAACCGTCAGAACCTGCCTTTGAGGGAGTGGAAGCCGTCCCGCTGTTTCGTTCTCCACTGACGGACTATCTGGCGGAACGAGGCATTCCTTACGCTGTCGCATCACGTTACTGCTGCCGACTGAATTACGGTGTGCGTGGCAAACGATATTTTGCCGTCGGTTTTCCGAACGTGGCGGGTGGATATGAGATCCGCAGCCGCTTCTTCAAAGGATGCGTGCCTCCGAAAGATGTGTCGCTGGTCAAGGCGGAAGGCTCTCCGGCTGACGTGTGCAGCGTTTTTGAAGGCTTCATGGACTTTCTTTCTGCTGCCACGCTCGGATTGGAAAAGGGTGACTGCCTCGTATTGAACTCTGTTGCCAACGTGGAAAAGGCAATGAGGTATCTGGACGGCTACGGGTGCATAGACTGTTATCTCGACCATGACGCAGCCGGACGGCGCACGTTGGAAACGCTGAAAGGACATTATGGGGAACGTGTCTGCGACCGTTCCGCCCTTTATGACGGTTGCAAGGACTTGAACGAGTATCTGCAACTGACAACGAAAAAAGAAGAAGACAATAACTTAAAAATCAAAGAACAATGAACATACTGAACAACAAAAACAAGAGAATATCAATCTTCAAGACGTTGGCACTCTGCCTATTCGCTGCCGTGTCGCTCACGCTCGTGTCGTGTGACGACAACATGGACATACAGCAATCCTATCCCTTCACGGTGGAAACCATGCCCGTGCCGAACAAGGTGACGAAGGGGCAGACGGTTGAAATCCGCTGTGAGTTGAAAAAGACGGGCGACTTCGCCAACACCCTCTATACCATCCGGTATTTCCAGTTCGAGGGGGAAGGCACGCTGAAAATGGACAACGGCATCACGTTCCTGCCCAACGACCGCTACCTGCTCGAAAACGAGAAGTTCCGGTTGTACTACACGGCGGCGGGTGAGGAAGCGCACAACTTCATCGTGGTGGTGGAGGACAATTTCAGCAACTCCTATGAGTTGGAATTTGACTTCAACAACCGAAACGTGAAGGATGACGGGGTTATTTCTGTTGTCCCCATCGGCAACTTCAAACCCCTCATACGATGATGCGTGTGTTCACTGCTATCCTCTGTTCGCTTCTGGCGGTCTGTTCCGTGTCCGCACGGGACAGCCGCCATGAGGGAACGGACGGACAGGCAGCTATCTATCGGCTGCCACCATTTGAGAGGGCTATGCGCTGTACCAAATACTTTGAGGGGTGGCACTCGGAGAAACATCACCCATATGTGGGATATGGGCATAAGTTGTTACCGGGTGAAAGATATTCGGCACGCACCATGACGAAGCGGCAGGCGGACGCGCTTCTGCGGAAAGACCTACGGAAATTCTGTGCGATGTTCCGGCAGTTCGGGAAGGATTCACTTCTGCTTGCCACGCTCGCCTACAATGTCGGTCCATACCGTCTGTTGGGGAACGGGAAGATACCCCAAAGCACGCTGATCCGAAAATTGGAAGCGGGCGACAGGAACATCTATCGGGAGTATATCGCTTTCTGCAACTACAAGGGAAAACGGCACGCCATGCTGCTCAAACGGAGAAAGGCTGAGTTTGCGCTACTGTATATCCCGTAATAGATTTCAATGGCATTTAAGTTCTGGTTATTCTAAGAACTTAAATGCCATTGTTTCAAATAAAACAATTACCTTTGTCGTTAGTAATTTAGAGATAAAATGAAAGATATTCAATATTTCTTATCGGAAGAAGAAAAGTATTTAGCATCCTCTCAAGCTGAGCCGGAATTAGTTTGGAATGAGGAACTTGAAGAATTTGGCTTTTCATATGACCCTTTGTGTTTCTTGGGTAAAAAACCTTTTCAGAGTTTTCAGCACAACAACATTGACAAGGAAAATCGCTATGGACTAACCGATGTGGAAAAAATGATATTAACCTGTTTTCTTGGTAATATATCGTATGCATTTAGAGATGACAATTATTATGGAGAAGTGCCTGATATTGTTCACGAAATGCAAATTATACTAAACAGTATAATAAACAAAGCACCTAAGTTTAACGGAAATATATTATATCGTTTTACTAAAACTGGAGATAAAACAAATTTTGAAGTAGGTGATATATACCAACCTTCCCATAGCCTTACGACAACAACCGAAGATTGGAAACAAAACAGAAGTGATGTTTATGTTATAAAAACTCTTCCTGAAAATGAAACGCAAGCACATTGTCTATACATGATTTATAATCATGGTCAGGAAACGCAAGTCAATTTTTTGAGAGGAACTTCATTTGAAATAACCGATATAGAGCCAATAGAAGGTAGTGAATACAAACGAATTTATATGTCAGAAATTAGGCAATAACATCGTAGATTGGAACAAAGGTTTCTTTGCTACTTTCTTTGTCCGCCATCATGCTCACTGAAAGAAAGTAGGCGGCTTTCGCCGCCCACCTCTCAAAAACGGGTGTAAAGCCCCGTCACCATCGTGAACATTTCCTCCAGCATATCGCAATATATCCCCTCGTGCGTTTCGATGTCCTTCGTCTTGCACTCGAATGTCTTTTTGCTGAACGTCCTGCGGTAGAAACGCATATTGTAGAGGTCTGCTCCTCCGTCATAGATGATGTCAAGTCGGTTGGCACTCGTCTTGTTCCTCGCAAGGCTCATGCGTAAACCGTTACCCATGTCTATGAAGTCTTTGCTTCCCGTCATGGCGGCAAAGCGTCTGCCACCTATCTGCTCCAAAATTGTCTTTGCTATCATATTCGTTGTTTTTAGGTGTTATGGTGTGGCGGTGCGGACACCGCCACACCGTTCAAAATTCTGTTTTCTCAGCTATGGGTGTGCATCTTTCCAACCACTTTCTCAGACACTCCATGTTGTACTCGCTCGTTATGACTGCCGTATGGCTGTCAATGGCGGTGAAACGGCTGCTTTCATAGCTGTCTATCCACCCCTTCAGGGTATCAACTCCCCATGCTTCGGTATCGTCAAACATTCCGTCCAATGCCGTGATAGGCTCGCTGAATTTGACTATCAACGTTTGGTAGTCTGCTGCGTTCATTGCTTGCCCTCCTTTCCTTCCATTGCCGTCAGCCACTTGTCCCGTGCGGTTCGGCACTCGTCCAACGTGGGTTTGACACAAGAGAATAATTCCCCGTCCGTGTGGCGGTAGTCGTATTGCACAAGTGTCCGCTTGCGTCTGCCGATACCCGTTTGGAACTTCTCGTATTTCTCTGTTCCTGCTTCCGTGCAGGTGCTTACTCCGTTGATGGTCATCCGTGTACTCATAATCTTTGTTGTTAAGTGGTTAGAAATGTACTGACAAAACTCTGTTCTGCATCACCATTTCGGGATTGCTCGTGTAGCGTTGGTGCAAGTAGAAATGGTGTGAGCCGAAGCCGTAAAGGAAGAACTTGTCAAGTTCGTGCTTCTCGGCAAAGTCCTTTACGCTTGCCCTTAACTGCTCCTCATTCAGACAAAAAGTGAGGAGGTTCATAAACTCAAGGAACATCGTGGGGATTTTATCGTCCCACAAGCAAACCATGCTTTCAAATCTTACTTCCATATTGTTCTTTATTATAGGTTGATATTATGCTGCGTTCATCCGCTGACGGATAAGTTCGGTATTGTCCTCCACAAGTCGGATGATGCGGTCGTGGTACTCGGTATTGGAATTACATACCCCTCTGCTCTGTACCACTTTCAGCGTTTTCAGTGACACTTCTATCGTTTCAATCCGTTTGCCGTCAATGGTGGCGGATAGGATAAGGGAGTTTACCTTGTTGTGATAACCGCCCACACAATGGTGCATCATCCGCCCTTCCTCTTCCATTTCCTTCACGCTCTCTATGACCTTGATGCAAATAAGGCTGTCGGAGAACACAAGTCCGAAGAAGATGCCTTTGGCTTTCAGATAGTTCTTCTCATCCTCAATCGCCTTTTGCCGTTGCTGTTCCGTCCGCTCACGCTCCCTTTGTCGGTTACGCTTTGCCACCAATATGTCGTGTTCGGCTTTGAGGTCGGCAGGGCAGACGTATTTCGGGCTGTTCGTGTCCTTGCCGAAATGACGGAGCAGGTCTATGGTGTCACGCCACATTGAGCCGTCCGAAATGGTGTAGCCGTTGCGGATGCAAATCTTGACGGATGCCCAATACCGCTCCATGTCAAAGGAACTTCGGATATAATGACGCAACATGGCGTATTGCCCTGCCTTCAAGAGCGTTTCAGCTCGGCTGTCGGAAAGGATTGCCGTGAAAAGGTCATACGGCAGGATATTGTGATAGTCCCCGTTGAAGCCGTTGCGTTTCAATTCGGGGATGAAACGCTGTCGGGGATAGGTACACACAGGTGTTATATCGTATGCGTGAAGTCTGTTGTTCTTGCGTACCTCCATGTCGCTGTATTCCGCCCATTGGTCGTAATACAACATTGACATACCACGCAGTCGGGCAACAGTGGTGGTTGTGCCTTTGGGCGAAATCCACCTCTGTACCACTTCATAAATGGAATACTCGGCTGCTTGCCCTGCCTTGTATCGGGACTTCACGAAGAAGAAGCGTATCACTTGGTACTGCTTGCTGGTGGTGACGATGGAGAAGTACTCGTTCTCGCTGAAAACACTCTTTCGGGTGCGCAACACTTCCAACTGCATACTGCAATGTGGGCAGATACATCCGCAAAGGGTGTCTGCAAGGTCGTGGTCGCTCTTCCACGAATGTCCGCACTCGGTGCAGATGTTCGTGCCGTCCGCTCTCTTGATTGCATAATGCTTGAAGCAATGGCGGAAAGCGTATGCCTTTTGTGTGGCGTTCAATTTCGGTAGCCGCTTGCTCAAACGTGCGACTTCCTGCTGTATGCGTGTTCTCGGTTTCATAATCAAAAGTCGAATAAGGATTGTTGAACTTGGGTTGTCTGTTTGGCGGTCTTAGGCTTGTTGCGGTTTTGCAACTTGCGGACTTCCTCCTCTTGGTATTGTCGGATAGCGTTCTGCCGTGCCTCCGCCTTTTCCTCTGCGGTGAGTTCCACCACATGGTTCACGGCTATGTGGCATTGGATAGGCTTGCCCACCTCTATCTCGTTCTCGTCATAGTAGTGTACGGCTTGTCCGTATATCTCGCCGTCCGTGAAGCCGTTGCAACCGCTTTTCTGCACATAGTTCAGAATGTAGGTCACACAATCGTCTATGTTCTTGGCAGGGTTGCGGTAGTTCTTCGCAAAGAGCGCATCTTCCGCTGCACGTTGCTCCAAATACATCTGTATCGTTCTCTTGAAATGGTCTGTCGTTTTCATATCGCTGTCGCTTTAGATTGTCTGTTTCAGTATCTCTCTCCAATATGTCGGCTCAACCTCGCTCAAAAGGAAGTCTGTAAAGTCCTTCCGTGCGTCCCTGTTCAGTTCGTGGTAGAGTTCACGGAACACGGATATATTGCCGTTGATGTATGTTTCCACCATGTACTCGAATATGTTGTCCACCTCATAGTATCTGCATTGTTGCTCTACAGTCTTGCTTCTTCTCTTTGCCATGTCGATTAAGGATTAAAGGGTGAATAACCAAAGGATGAAGCCGAAGAAGGCGATTGTGGAAAGGATAGCCACGATTATGCCTATCGCCACTCGGAACACTCCGTTTATTATCTCTCTTACGATACCCCAAAGGATGCCTAACACCCAAAGGGCGGTGCGCACGATTAGGGTGCATATCGCAAGCCCCATGTATTGCGCCATTTGTCTGAAGTCTGCCGTTGCTGTCATAGCCGTATCATTTGTTAAGTTCCACGATGCTGTCAATCCTGCCGTAAAGGAAATTGCGGAGTGCGGTCTTGTCGGTAGCCTTGTATTCCGCCCAATGCCCATACTGCTTTACGATGAAGGTTCTGAGAATGTCGGAGAAGTCAAACATCCAGCCTTGCAAGGGGACTGCACTCTTGAAATAGGTGTTGCTGTTCACTTCTTCGGTGAGCCAATCCTTTTCCTCTCGGTTCATCTGCCCTCCGTTGTTCAGTTTCTCACGCAGGATGTAAACCTTACTGCCTTTTAGTGCTTCCAATGTCGGCACTTCCCAAGCCACGAATTTTGTTGCTATTGCTGTTCCCATATCCATTTTGTTTTTGATTTTTATTTTTAATGCGGATTCAAGAGCTGAGGGAGTTGAGTTTCAAACTATCTTATCTGCCTCTCGTTTATCCGACATTTTTTTTAATGCGTCTTTCTGTCGCATCGGTCGTTTTCGTTTCGGGTGCTTAAAAAGGTAGGGATTAGGGAATGCAAGGTTTTTCGGGAAAAATACTACCCAAAGGGCTGGAGATTTTTCCCGAAAACAGGAGGCTTGACCTTGCTTTCCCGTCAAATCCCGGAGTTACCTTTGCGCCCAGAACGGAAATGACTGCCTGATGCGGCTCACTGAAAGGCGCGAAAATGGAGGTAAACGGAAGTATAGGCAGATTAGACAGAAAACTTCAAAAGAGAAATCCGTGAAAACAGGAAGCTCCCAACAAAAAAAGAACATAGCCGGCAACGTGAAACCGGGCAAACCACCTGTAAGGAAGTATGGTTTTATCTGTCAGGCCAGACGTGTCGGGGTGGGCAGATAAAATTTTCTTCCCGGTTTGCCTGCTGTGGGTGACGGCTTGTTCCATTTATGGACAAGCGGTCACACACGGCTTTCCGCTTCCGGCTCAAAAGAACAGCGAAAAAGAAAAATCATCTGAAAAGCCGTAAAAGCACCTCTTTGGCATAAGCACAAAAGAAATGGGCCTTGCCTCATTAGTCTAAACAGTTGTTTAGGTGTGAGGCAAAGCCCTTTTCTCAGCTTATGCGGTAGTCGGCACACGTTCGTTCAAAATTCTTTTGTACGATGGTGTGCCGACGGATAAAATCGCTTTTACGGAAAAACCTATATGATAAAGAAAAAATCAGGGAGATTCATTTCAAAATCTCCCGTTTTATTGTTACTTTTGCATACGAAGAGTTCTTTAAAGGTTACGCAACGCGCAGAAGAATAATGCAGCAGATAACTAACTAAATCGTAACCTATTACTATTATGAGCAATTAACCTAAGCTCATTTCCAATAAATTACACTCTTTTCGTAACTTCAATTCACAAATATACAAAGAAAAAGCATACGACGAGTCCCACGTGCCCTAAAAAATACGTTTTCTGGCATTGGAGCCTGTGGCTATGTGCGGAAAAGGCTGGTAATGGTTCTTGTGGCTGTCATCAGAACGGGTAACCCACGGCAAAATGGTATCCCAGGGATTTCCCGAAGGATGGCATATTGTAATATCCGTTCTTGCCTGTATCGTAGGGAGCGTGTATTCCGATGCCGAGGTCGAACCTTATGACAAGAAATTCCAGGTCGTAGCGCAGACCGGCACCGGTGCCAAGTGCGAGTTCCTGTCCGAGGTTCTCCCAACTGAAGCGTCCGCCGGGGCGTGCAGGATCGTCCTTGGTGAGCCAGACATTGCCGGCATCGACGAAGACCGCACCGAAGAGATTGCCAACTAAGGGGAAACGGTACTCGGCGTTGCACTCGAATCGCAAGTTACCCACTTGATCCAGATAGGAATAGCTGCTGTTGGCCGGATGGTAGCTGCCTGGGCCTATGCCGCGTACTCCGAAGGCACGTATGCTGTTGGCTCCGCCTGAGGCAAAGAGGTCGGCATAGGGAGCGGTCTTGTCGCCGTAGTTCCAGATGAAGCCCAGCATGCCGTGCAGTACAAGCTGGCTCTTGGCTGTGAGGCGTATCATGTGCGAGTATTCGGCGGTGTACTTCTGGAACTGGATGGCCTGCTTCGTGAACAGTGATATGCGATCCTGATGCCTCTTCACCTTGGGGCTGGTCCATGTGAAACCGTACTCCAGACTTGGCACCAGTTTGTCGCGCAGACTCTCGTACAGAGCCGGGTTTTCGGTCATCAGTTTGTCGAAGCGTTCTGTGGTGCTGAGCAGATGGTTGTATTCCAGATGTATCGGCGTTAATTCGTGTATAATGTTTTCTCCCTTCTGGAATGTCCACTTGATACGCGCGCCGGCACTGATGCTGCCGTAGTATCCGGCACGGTTTATCCACTTTGTGTCCAGTTTGAACAGAGTGCTGGCCTGTGTCCTGAGGCTAAGCCTGCGCCAGAGATTGCCGAAGAAGATGAAGCGCGGATAGGTAAGGTTGAGGTTGCCGCCAAGTTCCCAGGAGTTGATGCCGGTGTTGTCGCCCTGCATGTTGGCTCCGGTCTGCCATTCGTATGAGCCGTTGACACCGAGTGTCAGCGTCTCGGCTCCGCGGAAGGCGTTGCGTTTGTTGATGGAGTAGGAGAGGCCTGGCCCGAGAAGTCCGTTGGTCTTGTTGGTAATCTTGGCCTCAAATTCACTGTCGTAGGGCTTGTCGAGCGTGCATTGTATGTCCACATCCAGAGTGTCGCAGAACCGTGCCGCATCGTAGTTGCCGTGTCTGAGTGCCGTATCGCGCGGGACGTAGTTGATCTGGACGGAGGAGAATACGCCCATGCCGGACAGCTTGCTTTGCATGAGGTTGTGCAAGTCTTGGCAGTACAGGTCGCCTTTCTTCTGATACAGGTATCTGTAAAATGCCACCAGGCGCAGCGAGGGCTTGCGTTTCCCGCCTCCGCTCCATCGCATGCTCATGTTGCGTATCTTGAATGAGTCGGTCAGTTCCCGTGTGTTGTACTTCAGTACAGTTATGCGTGTGTTGCCTATGTGGAACGGTCGTTTGGCCGCGTTGCTCATTGTGGGCGATGGAGTTACCTGCAGCTGTACGTGTTGCGGGCGTTGCAGCGTGTCGGCACGGTAGGCTATGTGGTCGCTGCGGAAATAGTAGTGCCCGCGGTTGCGCAGGAGCGAGGAGAGACGTTCCCTTTCATCGGAAAGGGTAGGGACGCTGAAAGGAGCATCCTTTTTCAGCAGTGTCTCGGACATGTTGTCTCTGATGCTGACTCTTATAAACATCAGACTCTGCCGACGATCTTACGCGTGTA
>CAMWRK010000066.1 GCA_947176655.1 uncultured Prevotellaceae bacterium
AGGGCATAGGCCCCAAGGCGGCGCAACGCATCATCGTTGACCTCGGGGACAAGATCATGGCTCTGGCCGCCGACGCAGCCTCTGCCGGGCAGGGAACGGACATGGCTCCGGCCATGCACAACAGCGAGACAGCAGACGAGGCCGTGCAGGCACTTGTCATGCTGGGCTTCAGTCCCGCGCCAGCCACCAAGGTTGTTGCAAGAATACTTTCCGACGACTCCACGGCTCCTGTGGAGAAGGTCATCAAGCTGGCATTGAAAATGCTCTGACAGAACACTTCCACTATACTGTATTTCGCAAACCCGCAAAATGCCATCCCGACATGACATAAAATGCCCCAAAGGACAATAAACAGGAGGCGCGGTGCGTTGTATATAGCGTGAAGAGACGTGCAAGACAGATACTGCTCCTTCCGGTGACGGTCATGTTGCTGACCCTCACCGGAGTTTTTGTACCCTGGAGCAGACCATTTTTTTTTAAGCGCGCCTACGCACAAGGAAACAACGGACAGAAGAAAGGCAGCGCCATGCAGAAGGAGGACACCGTCAAGGCCAAGAAACCGCGCTACTCCGTCCGCCGCACCACTGCGGAAACCACCGACGATGTCCGTCACCGTTCCGGCGACCTCCGGAATCCGGACAATCTGAAGACCGAGGTGACATACGACGAGGCAAGCGGAACGTACCACATCGGCACGGCCATGGCCGGAAAGAACGAAAAAAAGAAGGAACAAGGACAGAAGAAAACCGCTGCACAGAGCAAGAGCAACGGCTCCTTGGACAGCAAGGACAAAAACGCGACAAACGTGAAACTCGGCAGTTTCCTTCCGGCAAATGACAACGGAATGACACTTGCCACAAGCATGTCATACCTGACGCCGTCCATAGTCATGACACCGGATGAATACATGGAGTGGAGCTTCCGCCAGAGCATGGCGCAATATTACAGGCAACGCAACCAAGAACTTTTCCAGACGCAGGGCAAGAACAAGTTCGACTTCACGGACATGCACTTCTCTCTCGGTCCGGCGGAAAAGATTTTCGGTCCTGGCGGCGTACAGGTGAGGACGCAGGGTTCGGCGGAGCTGAAAATGGGTGGCAACCTCAAGTTTCAGGACAACCCGACGCTTTCCGCCAGCCGCAGAAACTCCTTCGGACTGGACTTCGACATGAAGATAAACCTTACGGGCAATGCCAAAGTGGGCGACAAGCTCAACATGAATCTGAACTACAATTCCGACGCCTCATTTGACTACGACAGCCAGAACTTCAAACTGAAATACGACGGTAAGGAGGACGAGATTGTCAAACTTGTCGAAGCCGGCAACATATCCATGCCGTCAAACATGAGCCTCGTACCTGGTGTCAGCAGCCTTTTCGGCCTGCGCACCGACCTGCAGTTCGGCAAACTCAAGCTCCAGACCGTATTCGGACAGAAGAACTCTTCCAGCAGAAGCGTTTCCGGCAGCGGAGGTTCCAACACGACACCGTTTGAACTGTCTGTAACGGACTACGAAGAGAACAGGCACTTCTATCTTGCACATTTTTTCCGAGACACCTACGACAAAAACATGAGCACGCTGCCCACCATAGCCAGCGGCGTGGTCATAAAGCGCATAGAAGTGTGGGTGACGAACAAGACAGGCACCACCACCAATACACGCAACATCATCGCCCTAGCCGATCTGGGCGAACCCAATGTCATACACGGATCATGGCATGGAAGCGGCAGCACGGTACCGTACAACCGAGCCAACGACGAGTATGCCACTCTTGCAGCCAACCCAGATGTCCGCGACATAAGCCTTGTGGGCAACGTATTGGACGACGAGTACGGCATGAAGGGTTCTTCCGACTACGACAAGCTGCAGTCGGCGCGTCTGCTCTCTTCCAGCGAGTACCACCTGAACGCCGAATTGGGAACGCTGACTCTGAACACCACCCTGCAGCCAGACGACATTCTTGCCGTAGCCTATGAATACACATACGGAGCACAGACATACCAGGTCGGAGAGTTCTCTGGCGACCTCACCGGCACCGACCAGGCACTGATGGTGAAAATGCTGAAAGGCAGCACCAACAGTCCGTCGCTTCCGACATGGCGGCTGATGATGCGCAACGTGTATTCTCTGGGAGCCTCGTCCTTGCAGAAAGAGCGGTTCCGTCTGGACATAAAGTACCAGTCCGACTCCACAGGCGTATACCTTACCTACCTGCCCGAGGAGACACTCAAGAACACCATCCTCCTGCGTGTCATGAACCTTGACCGCCTGGATGCCAACAACAAGCCGCACCCCAACGGACAGTTTGACTTTGTCGACGGATATACCGTCTACAAGGGACGCATCGTTTTTCCTGTGGCAGAACCATTCGGCGAACACCTCTACAGGTGGATAGAAGCCCGCGGAGGCAGGGAAATGGCAGAGAAATATGCCTTCCGTGAACTATATGACACCACAAAGACAGCCGCAAAGCAGATGGCCGAGAAGAACAAGTTCGTCATGAGCGGACAATATAAAGGTTCAGCAGCCAACGAAATAGACCTCGGTGCATCCAACATTGCCCCTGGGTCTGTGGTTGTCACGGCAGGCGGTGTGACACTGGTAGAGAACACGGACTATATCGTAGACTACAACGGCGGACGCGTCACAATCATCAACCAGGGCATCATAGATGCAGGAACCCCAGTCAGCGCCTCTGTAGAAAGCAACGAATCGTTCGGTATGCAGCGCAAGACCTTCGTGGGATTCAATGCCGATTATCAGGTAAACAAGAATCTTACGGTGGGCGGAACCCTGCAATATCTTTCCGAACAGCCGCTCACCACCAAAGTGAGCATGGGCAGCGAGGCTCTGAACAACATACTCTGGGGCATGCACCTGTCGTGGAAACACAAGGCGCAGTGGCTCACGAACTGGCTGAACGCAATACCCTTTGTCAATGCCACGCAGCCGAGCCAGATAAACTTTGACGCGCAGGTGGCTCAACTCATAGCCGGGCAGAACAGTACGGCTCAGGGCGGAGCCTCCTATCTGGACGATTTCGAGGACACCAAACGCAAGACTTCGCTTCTCCAGCCCACATACTGGCAGATCTCCTCTGTTCCCGCTCCCTCGTCGAACAGCAATCTGGCCGGGCGCTTCCAGGAAAGCCGCCTCAGCAACAATGTGGCATACGGATACAACCGCGCCCTGCTGGCATGGTATTGCGTGGATCCGATATTCACAAACCGCAGTTCCACACTGACCCCAAGCCATATAAAAAGCGATCTGAAGCAACTGTCCAACCACTATGTCCGTGCCGTATACGAACTGGAACTCTATCCCAATAAGTCACAGACCTCCTATAACAGCAACGCCACGCTGAATGTCCTCAACATGGCGTTCTATCCCGGAGAGCGCGGCCCGTACAATCTGACAACAGAAGTTGATGCCTCGGGCAACCTCCTGCGTCCGGAAACCAGGTGGGGCGGCATGATGCGAAAGATGGACAACACCGATTTCGAAGCACAGAACATCGAGTACATAGAATTCTGGCTCATGGATCCGTTCTTCTACGAAAAGCGCGACGGTACGTCAAAACCCAAACTCGGCGGAGACCTCTATTTCAATCTGGGCGAGATAAGCGAGGACATCCTCAAGGACGGACAGAAATCCTACGAGAGCGGACTGCCCATAGACGGGAACATGAACTATGTGGAACAGACGGCATGGGGCTATGTACCGAAGACCAACAGCATAACCTATGCCTTCAACAACGAGGCCGGCTCCCGCGAGAAACAGGATCTCGGCCTGAACGGTCTTAACGATGCACAGGAGCAGACATACGGAGCATATATGGAATTCTGGAACGAACTCAATTCCGGTTCGCTCTCGCATCTGCCCGACACAGTCCGCCTGCAACTGTTGGCAGACCCTGCCAACGACAACTACCACTACTTCCGCGGCTCGGACTACGACCGCGACCGCGTGTCCATACTGAGGCGGTACAAGCGCATCAACATGCCGCAGGGCAACTCGTCGGACAGCCGCAACTCGCCGGAAAGCTATGAGACGGCATGGAAGAACACGCCCGACATAGAGGACATCAATGCCGACTATACTCTGGGCGAGAGCGACAAATACTGGCAGTATCACCTGCCTGTCACTCCGGAAAACCTGCGTCCAGGAGGCAAATATGTTTCTGACATGCGTACAGCAGCCGTACCCCTTCGCAACGGCGATATAGAGCAGATAGACTGGTATCTCATACGCATTCCCCTGCATGACCCTGACCGCGAGAGCGTAGGCGGCATCACGGACTTCTCCAACATACGTTTCATGCGTATGTTCATGACCAATTTCACTGACGAGGTAATACTGCGCTTCGGCACCTTTGACCTTGTGCACGGCGACTGGCGCACATACGAGAACACTTTGCATGCGGGCAATGTGGCTTCTGCCGCCAACACCGACTTCTCCGTCACGGCTGTAAACATCGAGGAAAACAACGACCGCACACCAGTAAACTATGTCGTCCCGCCAGGCATCTCGCGCGTTACGGATGCGGGAAGCGGCACTCTGATAGAGAGCAACGAACAGGCCTTGGCCCTGATGATCAGAAATCTGGGAACAAACGATGCAAGGGCTGTATACAAGAACGTCAGGTATGACATGCGCAAGTACAGGCATCTGCAACTCTTTACCCATGCCAACATGCTGGACGAGGCCGACCCGGACGCCACCCCGCTGCAGAGCGGACAGATGAGTGTCTTCCTGCGTCTGGGCTCGGATTACCGCAACAACTACTACGAGTATGAGATTCCGCTGGAAGTGACGCCACCCAAGAGCAGCGGCAAATACAGCAACAATTCCTACGAAGACCGCATGGCCGTGTGGCCGGAGGACAACATGTTCGATTTCGACCTGGACATGCTGGTGAACCTTAAACGCCTGCGCAACAAGAGCGGTGCTTCGTACAGCCGGCTCTATACCGGCTATGACCCGGCCAAGCCAAGCAACCGCATTGCCGTAATAGGCAATCCGTCCCTTGGCGAGGTGAAGACCATAATGATAGGTATACGCAACCATACCGATGCTGTCCGCAGCGCTGAAGTGTGGGTCAACGAGTTGCGCCTTCAGGAGTTTACCAATGAGGGCGGATGGGCAGCCCAGGGCAATCTCAACGTGCAGTTGTCCGACATTGGTTCGTTCACGGCTACAGGCAAGATGGTGGCGGCAGGTTTCGGCGGCATAGAACAAAGCGTGGCAGAACGCAGCGACAAGGACGACTACCAGTATCAGTTCACCACCAGCGGCGATCTGGGACGTCTGCTACCCGAGAAAGCCCGTGTGACAGTTCCGGTATATTACAGCTACAGCAAACACATCGTCAAGCCGAAATACAATCCACTGGATACGGATATGCTCCTGTCCGATGCTCTGGACGCAGCACGGGACAAGGCCGAGGAGGACTCCATACTTTCCCTAACCACCACTACCAATGTCAGCCGCAACTTTTCCATTACCGGTGCCAAGGTCAATATCGCGACGACCAAACATCCCATGCCTTATGACCCGGCTAACTTCTCCTTCTCCTATTCCAGTTCGCGCAGCGAGAACAGAGGCGAGACCACGGTCTATGAGTACAACGAATCGTGGAAGGCAGCCATAGCCTATGCGTGGTCTCCAAACTGGAAGAACTGGGAACCATTCAAGAAATGGAAGACGAAGAGCAAGTGGGCGCAGATCATCAAGGAACAGAACATCGCCTTCGCCCCGCAGAGCGTGACTTTCAACACGGATCTTGGACGAACCTATTACGAGCTGCAGGAACGCGACCTGGACAATATAGCCAACACAAGTTCCCTGCCAGTGACGTGGAGCAGCACATACCTCTGGAACCGAGCTTTCTCCATACGCTGGGATTTGTTCAAGGCTCTGCATTTCTCTTTCCAGAGCGCCACGCATGCAGAAGTAGAGCAACCCAATGTCGTTGTCAACAAAGACCTTTACCCTGACGAATACCAGGCATGGAAAGACAGCGTAAACCTTAGTCTGGCCAGCTTCGGCCGTCCGCTGGACTACAGCCAGAGTGCCACCATGTCCTACAAGCTGCCCATAAACAAATTGCCAGTTCTTGACTGGATGACAGCCGATGCCAACTACAACAGCAGCTATTCATGGAAGCGCGGAGCAGAACTGGAGGATGGCAGCACCATGGGGAATACCATCAATACGCAACGTGCAATAAACGTAAACGGCAAACTTAATCTGGAAACACTCTACAACAAATCCCCCTTCCTTAAGGAGGTGAACAGGGTATTCTCCGCCTCCAACGTCAAGACTGCAGCCAACAGGAAGAAAAACGAGAAACGACGCGAGAAGGAAGATGAACGACGCGAGAAGAACAGACAGGAGAAGGCACGCGCCAAAGCCGAGGAAGAGGCAGAGAAAACAGGCGAAAATGTGGACAGCATACTGGCACGCACCATGACAAACGGTATCCAGTCGAATACACGCGGCACTTCGGCGCAAAAGGACAACAGGAAAAAGACGCAGGGCTTTGCCCGCGAACTGGTGCTGATTCCGGACAGTGCCATGTTGCTGGCGCACAACCAGAGATCCAAACGCCTAATGGTGCGCATACAGGACAGCACCGGGCGCGACTACAAGCTGAAATACCGTCGCAAGGACGATAACAAGATAGTGCTCCTGCCCGGCAAGAACGACACCGCCCGCGTGCGTGTCAATGTCATAGCCAAGCCGAAACTGAGTGACGAAAAGTGGTATCGCTGGGTGCAGGCCGGCGCACGCCTGGCCATGATGGTGCGCAATGTCTCCGTGTCGTACCGCAACACATATACTCTGTCCATGTCGGGCTTCATGCCCGAGGTGGGCGACATGCTGGGACAACGCATGACCTCCGTCAACGGCTTCGCACCCGGCGTGGGCTTCGGCTTCGGACTTGTTTCTGACGACTACATAGAGAAGGCCAGGCGCAACGGCTGGCTGCTGTGTGCCGACAACCTGTCCACTCCGGCGGTATCCTCCAATAACGACGACCTACAGATAAAGGCTGCGTTGGAGCCATTATCTGACTTGAAGATTGACCTGAACATGTCACGCACCATGAACCGTTCCAAGAGCATACAATACATGTACGAGGGTTCTCCGACCACCAGGACAGGATCCTTCAACATGACCATCGTGTCCCTCGGTTCCGCCTTTGCCGGCAACGGCAATGCCTCCAACGGGTATTACAGCCCGGTGTTCGAGAAGTTCCGCTCATATCTGCCCATATACAAACGACGTGTCGAGGCTCAGTACATCGGCGGCAAGGATCCGTCGGGACGCATCTATCTGGGCAGCAACGGAGATCCGGCTAAGGGCAACACCACTCCGGTAAACATGTACGGTGCCGACGTCATGGTGCCTGCGTTCCTTGCCGCATATACGGGCGGCGGCACGACACGCGAACTGGACATTTTCCCATCCCTTGCCCGCATGCTGCCAAACTGGACACTGAACTACAAGGGGCTTTCCAACCTGCCGTGGATACGCGATCACTTCAAGAACGTCACCGTAAACCACGGCTACAAGAGCGTCTACTCAGTAGGTTCATACAACTCCTACGCCTCATGGATGGAGTTCATGCACGGTTCGGATCTTGGCTTCGTCACGGAGGAGACCACAGGGGCATATGCTCCGGGCAGCTGTTACGACATCAGCACCGTAAGCATAAACGAAAGTTTCGCTCCGCTCCTTGGACTTAACCTTACGTTGCAGAACAACATGACCATCAAGGCTGAGTACCGTACCACGCGTGTAATGACGCTCTCCATCATCAGTGCACAGCTCACTGAAACAGGTTCGCGTGACTTCGTCCTAGGATGGGGATACAAGATAAACGATTTCCGTCTGGGCAGCATTCTCGGCGGTAGGCGCGCCAGCAGCAAGGCATTGCGCACATCGCCCAAGGGACGCACCCTCAAAAACAACGGGGTGTCTGGCAGCGACGGGCGCGAGAACATCAAGAATGCCACGAAGAACAGCTTTGCGCACTCTCTGTCCCTGCGCTTCGACTTCTCCATACGCAACCAGGATGCCATACGGCGCGACATCCAGACCGACCTGTCCGAGGCAACCTCAGGAAGCAAGGCCGTCAAGGCATCTTTCCGAGCCGACTACACCATGAGCCGATATGTTACCATGACACTCTTCTACGACCGTCAGCGTTCCGAACCGCTCCTTTCCTCTTCGGCATACCCAACCGTCACACAGGACTTTGGCCTCAGCATGAAATTCGCTCTGACCAGATAAGCGGCACATACAGACAACGAATAAAGACACAACAGACAACACCCTATATATATCAATAAGGTATAAATCAAACTAACATACAATATGAACCCTATCACAGTAATCATCCTACTCATCATTTCCAACGTTCTCATGACACTTGCCTGGTATGGGCATCTCAAGTTGCAGGACATGAACATCCTGCACGGCAACACGCCTCTCTATGTCATAATCATCATTTCCTGGCTTCTGGCTCTTGCAGAATACTGTTTCATGATTCCGGCCAACCACTACGGTTTCCGAGGCAACGGCGGGCCGTTCACTTTGTTCCAGCTGAAAATCACGCAAGAGGTCATAACGCTTATCGTCTTCACCATCTATTCCATAACCTGCTTCCGCGGCGAAACACTCTGCTGGAACCACCTTGCCGCCTTCGTCTGCCTCATAATGGCCGTATATTTTGTCTTTCTGAAATGACGTACGGAGGTACGTACCATAAATAGCTTTATTCAACAATATGTGGAGATTTTTCTAATTTAATATAGACAAACAATGCTCCTTAATAGATTATATAAGTGTGTCCACGGCAACCAAACCGGGTTTCGGGACAAAATTACTCAAAGACAACTATATTGTTTTGTCTCCTCTATCAATTTCCCAATCCGCCAAAAATGCCGTTTTGTTTAATGGATTAAATAAAAACGAAGGAAAACTTGTCAATTCATTTAATAACTTGCACCCTTGCCACCAACTTTTAGTAAGGGCAGACTATGGGTAATGCCAGTTTGCTAATCGAACAATCCGAAGGTGGTACGCATCACACGGAACTCCGTTCTTCTGTTCAGCGCATTGCACACCTCCTGCTGGGCTTCGTCGGGAAGGGAGAGGATGAAAGCCTCTGTCAGTGTGTCGCCGACGTGCAGGAAAGGATTTTGTTCGGCCTGACGGCGTGTCACCACTTTGGGACGACTCTCTCCGTAGCCCACTGGGGTCATACGCTGGGAGGATATTCCCTTACCGATAAGGTAGTTGACCACACTTTCGGCCCTGCGCTGTGACAGGCGTAAATTATAGCTGTCCGCACCGCGGTAGTCGCAATGTGAGGATAGTTCTATGGTCACTCCGGGGTTCTCTTCCAGCAACATGGCAAGGCTGTCCAAGGCAATGGTGCTTCCCTCTGTCAGCTCCGCACTGTCGAATGCATAGAACACATTGCGTATAAGCACCGGATCGGTCATGCTGGCAAGCGGAAACTGCAGCACATATTCGCGCGATGTGCTGCTTGTGTCTATGGATATCTCCTGCTTGTGGTTCAGATAGCCGTTGCATGTGGCCAACAGCACGTAGTCCACGTCTGGCTTGACCTCCTGCACGAAAGAGCCGTCGGATCTGACGGACAGACGCAGGTTGGTACCATCGTTTCCTACCATATAGACCAAAGCTTCCGGCAGTTCATAGCCGTCTTTCTCATACACCCATCCCCGTATGTTCTGCACCACCTCGGGACATTCAAATGTCATAAGCTGATCCCATCCGCGCCCGTTGCCACGGTTGGTTGAGAAGAAACCGCGGTTGTGCAGTCCCTCGAAAGTCATGCCGAAGTCGTCCCCGGCAGAATTCATCGGCACTCCAAGATTGCGTATTTCCCACCTTCCCATCGTATCCTGCACGGCACGGAACAGGTCGAGACCGCCCATCCCGGGAT
>CAMWRK010000067.1 GCA_947176655.1 uncultured Prevotellaceae bacterium
AGATGAGCAGTATATGAAAGACAAGCTTGGCAACATGGCCGGTGTGACTTTCACCACATACAGAAGCGAAGATTCGTTACGCATACACAGCGACAAACATATAGCCGTCATTCCCACGACAGGCAGCGAAGGGACATCACTCTCCCTGCTGGAAGCCATGAGTTCCGGCTGCGCGGTAATATGCACAAATGTAGGCGGCATGACAAACATTGTCATTGACCACTATAACGGCATAATGATAAGCCCGGATGAGGAGGAATTATACCTTGCTATCCGCGAACTGATCAACGACCGTCAGTTACGGAACATACTGGCAACCCGTGCTTATGACACGGTACAGCACTCGTTCTCTTTAGAGACATGGAAAAACAAATGGGCACAAATCATCCGAGAAATCAGATGACACGACTCAAACAGTATATACTAACACGTGAAGTCTTCCTCAACGCCATCATCTTCCTGATGTGGGGATACATGCTTTTGGCCTATTTCAGAGGTTTCATCGGCATGGTTCCCTTAATGAAGGACTATCAGGCCGAAGCCGAAATAGTGCTTGTGAGCCTCATTGTTCTGGCCGCCCTGCCGGCTGTCATAAACAGGATGGCCACTATAGACTGGGAGTTCATGGTCGGATGTCTGTGTCTGTATATCATAAACTTCTGGGCTTTCCCCGACAATTATGATATTCTTGTTGAAAACATGTTCCCTACCCTGTGCCTGACGGTGCCATTCATTATGATGGGACGTATGCTGGACATAGACAAGTACATACGTCCAATGGTAGCTATCTCCACACTTTGCATTCTTTTGGATACTTTTTATTTTCTTATGTATATGCGCAACCCGGCCAAGATGGCCGAGCGTATGGCCGGCGAATACTACATGTATCAGGCTTACCGTCTCCTGCCACATGTCATGCTGATGTTCTGGCGAGGAATGAAGGAGCCCAGCCTGTGGAAACTGGTTATTGCCATCCTCGGCACATTCCTCATACTTGCATACGGCACACGCGGCCCGCTGGCATGCCTGGGCATTTTCTGCCTCGTGTATTTTTTTGCCTTTGCCCGCTTCCGTTTCTCGCTGTGGATAAAGGGTAGCATGGTAGCTCTTGGAGTACTCGCCACCATATTCAGCCGCCCGATACTTATATTCCTGCAAGAAAGCCTTTCGACTCTGGACATGAGCACACGAATCATTGAAAGAATGCTTACCGGCGGGTTGCTCCATGACACCGGCAGAGGCTTCATAAAGATGAGGCTGTACGAATATCTCGAACGTCCGGACACATTCTGGGGTTACGGACTTTTCGGATGTTCACGCTTCGGAATGAAGTACCCACACAACTTTTTCCTTGACTTCTTCTTCAGTTTCGGCTATATGGCCGGAACGGTATTGCTGATATTGATAGCCTACATCATCACCAAAGCCTTTTTGCAGGCCAGAACAGCCACAGAGCGGGAACTGATACTTATGTTCCTATGCATGACAGTACTCAAACTGTTTTTCAGCAGCACGTTCATACAAGAAGGCTTCTTCTTTGCACTAATAGGCTACTGCATTACCATCATCATACGGCACAAGCATGACACACAACATAGCAATAGTCTCGGTAGCATATAACAGGGTGAACTCTCTGGCCCGGCAAATCGCATCGCTGCAACAGGCAAAATACCCCGAGAATACCACCCTCATAATAAGCATAGACAAGAGCGACAACGACGATGTGGAGCGATATGCCCGCGAAATAGAATGGACACACGGAGAGAAGCGTATCGTCACACACAGGGAGAATCTCGGACTACGTCGCCACATCCTGTCAGTCGGACAGCTTCTGGAAGAGTTCGATGCCCTCGTGGTACTGGAAGATGACATAACGGTAGTGCCGCATTTCATGTCCTATGTCCTGGCGTGCACGGACAAATATGCAGGCGATGACCGTATCGCTGGTATCAGCCTATACTGCTATAACGTACACCACAAAAGCATTCGCCCTTTCACACCAGCTGCAAGTGCATACGATGTATTCTTCATGAACGTGGCAATGTCGTGGGGGCAGGTATGGATGAAGCGCCAATGGCTGGATTTCTACAAATGGTACCAGACACATAGCGAAGAATTCGACCTACCGCACATTCCGGATAACGTAAACCACTGGAAATCCTCATCGTGGCTAAAATACCATATACGCTACTGCATAGAACAGAACAAGTATTTCGTATACCCCTACATTTCGCTCACAGCCAACAATGCCGATGCCGGCACACACATGAAAGTCTGCGAAACCGTATATCAGTCCCCCCTACAATTATTCCCGCGCAACGGATATGCACTACCGGCCACTGAGGAGTGTCCTGTGCTTTACGACGGTTTTATGGAACCAAAGTTTCTGGGACGCTACCTTGACATCGAAGAAGCCGAACTCACAGTAGACTTCCACCAAAGCCGCAGATACGGACAATGGAACAGATACCTGCTCAGCACGCGCATACTGCCATTCCATACAATAGCATCCTACGCACTGGAACTCAGCCCATACGAGGCGAACATTATTTTTGATCGCAAAGGTGACGGTATATGGCTGTACGACACGACCATAGACGCAACTCCACCGAAACAACCGGACAGATACAGGCTGTATCACTATCTTTATAAAAAAGGGTTCTACGATGCTTTATTCATGATAGGACCGCGACGGATAATGGTGTTACTACGCGACCTTGTGTTCTATAAACTGAATCAGAAGTTCCACCTGAATCTGCCCACACATATATCATGACCAGAATCGCCGTACTCCTTACCTGCTTTAACCGACGTATCAAGACCGTAGCTTGTCTGAACAGCCTCCGACAGTCCATAGACAACTGTATGAGTACAACCTCACAGGAGATAGACTTCTCCATCTTCCTCACCGATGACGGTTGTACCGACGGCACAGCAGATGCTGCCCGCACGGCATGCCAAGGGATAGATTTGCACATTGTCCATGGCGACGGCAGACAATTCTGGGCAGGCGGAATGCGTATGGCATGGCGCGAAGCTCTGCGACAATCCTCAGACTGGGACTTCTTCCTGTTGCTGAACGATGACACAGTATTGTTTCCGCATGCCATAGAGGAACTGATGGCAACACACACCTGGTGTATGGAGAATCACGGATGCAGCGGCATTTATTCCGGCATCACCTGTGCCCAAGGACACCCTGAGACTGTGACATACAGCGGTGACGTCTTTGAAAGCGGTGTCAAGGGGAAATGGCGCCGGCTTGGCCCCGCCGGCACTCCACAGATGGCGGATCAGTGCAATGCAAACATACTGCTGGTATCGCGCGAGGTTGTAAACCGAATAGGCATATTTCACGACGGATACATACACGGAAGTGCTGATTTGGACTATTGCATGCAGGCACGCAATGCCGGGATACCGGCTCTCGTCACGTCACACATTATAGGAGAATGTGAGTATGACCACATCAGCGAAAAAGACGAATGCCTGCAACTGATGCACATGTCGCTAAGCGAACGCAGAAAGTACGTCTACCATCCGACACATTCTGACAATGATTATCTGCTCTTCGTAAAGAGGAACATTCCGCACAAATATGCCATAAGTGTCACACTACGCACCATACGGCTGTATTGTCCGTCCTTTTACTTTTATATAAATAAGCTAAGGGGACTGTACTGACCCATCACCATGTCTATAGGCATTGTGTGGAGATCGTTATTTCACCGGCAATATTGGTATTCAGCAAACGGACTATTCCTTCCTTGGAATCGGTCTGGCCAAGCAGGAACATCAACTTTGTTACCGTGCATTCCAGCGTACCGTCGTAACCATTCACGACACCGGCCTGCAGTAATTGCAAGCCTGTTTCATACCTGTGCATCTCGACCGTTCCGAGTGAACACCGCGTGGTGTTTACCAGTATTCCGCCACGACGGTCAAAGTCCTTCAACTTCTCAAAAAGCCAAGGTTTCTGCGGAGCATTTCCTGAACCGTATGTCTGGATAATGAGCGCACGCAGATTCTTCATATTCAGCACTGCATCCACATATTCCTCGCTGATGCCAGGGAAGAGAGTGAGGATAAAGATATTGGTATCGAAAGAGTAATTGGGACGGAATGGACGCGTAGGGTCTGGACGACGGATCTGCAACGCATCGTACTTGATATGTATGCCGGCATCAGCCAGCGAAGGATAGTTGTAGGAACGGAAAGCATTGAAGCCCTCGGCATTTATCTTGGTGGTACGGTTGCCGCGCATCAGGCGGTTCTCAAAAAAGATGCATACCTCGGGAACGGCAGGTTCTCCGTCAGCATTACGGGCAGATGCAATCTCTATGGACGTAAGAAGATTCTCTTTCCCGTCCGTGCGCAACTGGCCTATCGGCAACTGTGCGCCGGTTATCACCACCGGTTTGCCCAGATTCTCCAGCATAAAACTCAGTGCCGATGCGGTAAACGCCATGGTGTCCGTTCCGTGCAAGACCACGAAACCGTCGTAGGCTTCATAGTTCTCGGCAATGATACGTGCCATCTTAACCCAATACTTCGGTTCCATGTCGCTGGAATCAATGGGTGGCTGGAAGGCATATGAATCAACCTTGATGTTAAAACGCTTTATCTCCGGCACGAAGTGCTGGAACTGTTCAAAATCGTAGTTGAGCAAAGCTCCAGTCTCCGGATTCTCTATCATGCCTATGGTTCCGCCAGTATATATGAGCAGAATGGATGGTAATGCTGTATTTTTCATGCCTTTTATAAGGATTGTCTGTGCGGTAAATCCTTCAGTTTCTTTATGAATGAAGCTTTGTTCGCCTTGTAGAAGCGACGGAAGTCACTGGCAGATGCTTCACCTGGATAAGTGCACCATGTTCCGCCCTCAGGGACAACGGCATTCCATTGATTGCTCCAGAAAGTGACAAACATCGGCGTGTAGCCTTCCAGAGCCGGCATAAGTCCCAGTGTCCACCAACGGGAGTCGGAGTCAGACTGCATGCCTGTCTCGGTGACAGCGTATGGCATACCCAAACTGTCGGCCACGGAGCAGGCTATGGAAAGGTTCTTTTGCAAATGGGTACGGAAACGCTGTCTGGCCTCCTCCACACCAAATTCCTTCTGGCGGTAACACTCCACACCGATAATGTCCACGTATCCGCTGCCGGGGAAACGCTGCATGTATTCCTCCCTGTCTCGGAACCATGAGCCGGGGGAGAAGGTGTAGGAAAGATTCGTAAGGCCTCTGGATAGGAGATATTCATGTGTCAGCCGCCAAAGAGCGACATATTCATCGGCGGTACAGTCTGCCGTTCCCCACCAGAACCAGTCACCGTTGCATTCGTGCCACGGACGGAAAATGACCGGAATGAGACTCCCGTTATCATCACGCAACGTAAGCAGAAAATCGGCAATACGTCCGAGATATGTCATGAAACTATCGTATGTCCTGCCGCTGCGTAACAGTATGCGTGACACTGTGCCACGGTACTGAGGGTCATAGATATAGGTGCGCCCGTGTTCAGGATTGCGTACATGCCATGATATGGTTATACGTCCGCCGCTACGGTGATGCCGTATAATGGATTCGCGCATCTTGTCGAACGTGACACCACCCCAATAAACAGTGCGTCCGAGTTCCAAGCCGTCCAAATCCGTAGACAGCAGGGCAGGATAAGCCTTGCATACCTGATAGACATCGGGCATTGTTTCGCTACGCTTCTTGCCGGCACGTCCTTTCTCGCTGTCACTCCAGTAACGTCCGTAAAGCATGGCATCGTTATGTCCGAAGAGCATCGGACGTGTCTCCTGCGCAACGGCGGAGAGGGCAAGACATACTATGAAACTAAAAACCGGCAAACGCATCTATAGCCTCCTTCACTTTGCAAAAGTCCTCACTCCATGATGCTTCTTCTGCAGAATGACGCTTCAGAGTCTCATGTGTAGCCATTAGACTCTCCCTGTCTTCTGCCATTTTCACCAGTAACGCACGTATGTCCTCAACACTATACGGATTGACACTGAATCCAAGCCCTTTGTCGGCGACGAACTCTCCAAGGCATGTATTGTCGGCGTATATGGCAGGAATGGCATAGGCAATGGACTCGTGGAATTTATTGGAAATGGCATAACGGACATTGAAATCCTTATTGGGATACGCCGCCCAGATTACATCGGCCCGACTGTACAAGGTCTCTATATCCTTGTATTGATAAGGGCCTGTCATGTGTATGTTGGCCTCACCATCAACATACTCCTGCAACACGCGGAAATCCGGGCCGCCTCCATGATAGTAAAGACAGAACCTGCTGTCTCCGCGTACAGCATCGGCCAGATTCTTCAGAATCCCGATGTAACGGATGTTGCCGAGGTAGGCTATACGCAGAGGGGTGGTAGGTGAATATGTGACTGCATCTGCATCTATTACAGGTTTGTTCTCCAGAACAATCTGTCGGAAACATGAAGGATATATTGAAGTATAGAAACGTGAGGCATGAATTGTCAGCGCGGCACGCTTCATGTAAAAACGTTCTATGCAACGAAGTATCATACGCACAGGAGCCGGTCCTGTGGGAGCATCAAGATTTTCGTATATGAGCATCTGTCTGCTATAATCCAGTGACGGGAGCATCAGGAGATTGTTCCAGTGGGAGGCAATAACGACATCAGGATACAGTTCGCGCACCACACGCGAGCAAAAAGAGCGAAAGCCGAGCATACCGGTCAGTTTCTGTAGTTTGTTGCCATAGGCTGCGGGACGTGCATACAGATGCCAATGCCATGCGCCCTCTCCTGCACGTCCGGATACAAAATCACCGGCACGATCCCATGTTACAACATGGATGGAGCAGCCTGGATAGAGTCGTGACAGTGATTCGAGAATCTTGGAATTGCGCGTGTTCAGTGGATAGGATTCATCCACAAGGAGTATCTTCATTCTGCGTGCCCTCCTATTATGTCAGTCTCCAATAAAAACATCCGCTATCCTGCGGCATGCCTGTCCGTCACCGTATGGATTCACTGCCTTGGACATGGTTTCGTATGCTGCGGGGTTGTCAAGCAGAAGCGATACTTCGGAAATGATTTTAGTGTAGTCCGTGCCGACGAGATGCACCGTTCCACTCTCCAGAGCCTCGGGACGTTCCGTCGTGTCGCGCATGACGAGGACAGGTTTTCCCAGTCCTGGAGCCTCCTCCTGTATGCCACCAGAATCAGTCAGGACAATAGCGGACTTGTTCATGAGATACACGAACTCCAGGTACTGCAATGGTTCGATAAAGAACATATTGCCCCGATTTGTCAGGTCATCTCCGAATACCTCGTGAATGGGTTTGCGGACATTGGGATTGAGGTGCATGGGATATACGAAATCCACGCCGGGGTATTTGATACTGAGGTCACGGATGGCAGTGCACATGCTGATAAATCCGTTGCCGAAGTTCTCGCGGCGATGTCCGGTGATGAGCACCAGACGGCGACCGGTATCGTGCAGGCGGGCTACGTCATATCCGGCCTCTCTGAGAATTTGTTCCTGCCGCTCCCGCAATTTCTCGTCAGCGGCAAGGCGTTTCACCACCAGATGCAAAGCATCTATTACAGTGTTGCCCGTCACATATATGGTTCCAAGGATACCCTCGGCACGAAGATTGCGTTCCGACAAAGGTGTTGGGGCAAAATTGTACGTAGCAATACGCCCTGTAATCTGCCTGTTCATTTCCTCCGGCCACGGACTGTATATATTATGTGTACGCAAACCGGCCTCAACATGTCCTACGGGTATCTGCTGATAGAAAGCGGCAAGTGCTGTGGCAGTGCTGGTGGTTGTGTCTCCATGTACAAGCACCACGTCGGGACGACATTGCGAAAAGACATCGCGCATGCCAGTAAGCACACGGGCGGTGATGTCGGTAAGATCTTGCCCCTGCTTCATGATATTGAGGTCATAATCGGGGGTTATATTGAAAATGTCAAGCACCTGATCGAGCATCTCACGATGTTGGCCTGTAACGCAGACCACTGTGCGGAAAGCATCCGGATACCTTAGAAATTCTTTCACCAGCGGGCACATCTTTATAGCCTCGGGACGGGTGCCGAAAACCAGCATTATAGTCTTCATTCTGTCTCTGATTATTATTTGTTCATTCCTTCGTGCCAGATTCGCCTTGCTGTCTCTCTACGACGTATCCGCGCAACTTCTCCTCCCAACCGTAGTGGTCGCATACCATACGATACCCTGCCTCGGCAATGGAGTTGCGCGCATCAGGATGGGTCATAAGACGGACACAGGCCTCTGCTATGGTTGCAGCCTCGTCTCGGATAATGCAGTTATGTTCATCCTCCAGTTCGGGAATGGCACGGGAAATTAATGTCGTAAGAACCACCGGCAGTCCGCAGCCCATAGCCACAAGTACCTTATTCTGTATGCCGGCGGCCACTCTGACCGGTGCCACGGCTACAGCCGCATCCTGTATGGTGGATGCCAGGTCGTCGACAAAACCGGTGACAAAGATGTTGTCGCATGCCAAATCGCGGATGTTCTGTGGCGGCTGGGCACCTACGATATAGAATCTGGCTTCGGGCACCTTGTGTAGAATGCGTGGAAAAACGTCCTGTACAAAGGACAGTACGGCATCCTGATTCTGAAGCGTGCGCATATTACCGACGAAGACAATCTTTCCGGGATTGTAGCTATCCGACACCGAAGGCAGAAGAATATCAACTCCGTTGGTATGGACAACCAGACTGGCATTGTGCGGTGAAATGGTGCTGAGGTATTGCGCGTCGGCATCGGATACCAGAATATTGACCGGAAAGTGCATCATGGAATACTGCTCCGCACGACGGATAAGGAAACGCTCAACGGCATAGACATGGCGCAACAGGCCGTTGCCTCTGCTGCAGGAACTCATGGAGTATGTCTTGGACAGAGCATCGGTCATCTCTATAATGGAACGGTCATGCAGTTCTGCCTCGTCCAGATATGGCATCATGCGCAGAAGATGGGCGATGTACAAATCCGGCTGCTCCTTCTCAATTACAGCGCGGAGTTTGCGCTTGTAAGCGGCAGAATAGTAATAGCCGCACTGAATGGCACGACCGGAAAACAGGTGAAGAAGAGACTGCCACAGGCTGTTCAATCTGTTGCGGTGCACGGTGTATACCTTATCATAGATATACTCCGCCTCAAGAATACGCGGTGCGCCGTCATCCTCGAAACTGACAAGAACCAGTTCATAGCCCTCACGTTTCAACTGTCGCGCTATATTATTTATACGCAACACATCGCCACCATTTTCGGGAACGGGGAAACGCGGTGTGAGTATACATATCTTTCTGGCTGACGCCGCATTGGCATAAAAGCGTTCCCTGACATTGCTTCTGATAGCCATAGTGTCAGCGTACTGACGTATCCTGTGTCTGATAATCAACATTATCAGTGCATAGGCAAGAATATCTGCCAAGAATATCAGAGTCAGAGTGCATGCAAGCATGTCCAAAACACAGTTCAGCAATGCGATGGCAAGAATGAAGGCAATGACAGACAGTAGTGTCATCCTGCCGAATATGCCGGCGGCCATCAGCCTGTGGTGTATGTGCCTTTTGTCTGAAGCAAAAAGGTGTTCGTCACCGAGAATACGCTCCACCGCCACACGGCAGAGGTCAGCACACGGCAAGAACAGCATGGAGAGGCACAACAATATCCTGTGTCCGGAACCGATGCTGCCAGAGTGTTCGGCACTGATGTACTTGACAACCATATAGGCTATGGAGAACCCCAGAACCATGGAACCGCTGTCGCCCATAAACGTTTTGGAGTTCCTCTCTACGCTACCGAACATATTATAATACAGGAATACGGAAAGAGCTCCGATAATGGCCACAGCAATGTAGCTGTATATGAGATTGCCTGAATCCCATAAACAGAATCCGAAACATGTCATGCACAGCAAGACGAAGACAGAAGCTAGA
>CAMWRK010000068.1 GCA_947176655.1 uncultured Prevotellaceae bacterium
GCCAGTTCTCTATGGCTGCGGTCAGGGCATCGGCCTGAGCCTTGCGGACATCGTACTGTGTGGTCTCGTAACGCTTATTCTGCTCAGCCTTGAACACGTTGAACTCAGAGGCGTGCCAGTAACCACGGCCTGCACCGCCTCCGTTGGAATATGCTTTGGTCTCCAGACAGTAGAAACGCAGGTAGTTGCAGCCTGTAGCGTCGAATACGGCAGAAATGATAGTCTCGTCGTTTGAGCCGATGGGCAGGTCAAGAGTGCCCAGATCCTTGCCATCCTCGAAGGTGTAGCTGTCAGAAGGCTCTTCCTCATAGCCCTTGACGGCCAGCTTGGTGATGTGGTCACCGCTTACGGGACGACGTGTAATCTTGGCAGCATACATGCCCTCGAGAGTCTCGTTGGCGTTGATCTGCAGATAGTGCACCTTGTTGTCAACGTTGCCTGAACTCCATGCAGAGTGCCAGAATGTGCTCTGATTGCCATCGAGAAGAGCCTCAAGTGAGCCTTCGTTGGCCTCGGTGTACTGGCTGTAGAACTGGTCTACTGTCACTACAACGGAATCCTCCTCGAAGATGGTGGTAACGATGTCTTCGGCAACGGTAATCTGTCCGGGG
Organism: uncultured Prevotellaceae bacterium; assembly: GCA_947176655.1. Taxonomy (GTDB): domain Bacteria; phylum Bacteroidota; class Bacteroidia; order Bacteroidales; family Bacteroidaceae; genus Physcousia. Next base: position 612 of record CAMWRK010000068.1, read on the forward strand.
CCTGCGTTGGCAATGCTGTCAGCCTTGTGGATCATGGCACGGAGCTGTGCTGCAGGGCCGTTCAGCCATTCGTTGGCAGTAGCCTCGTCTATGGGCTGCAGGAACCACTGTGTTGCGCCGCCATCGGCCCAACCTACAATCCAGCTTCCCTTGCCGGCACCGCTTGAGTGACCGCCGCAGTGCAGATAGAAGTAGCTGTTTGCTGCCTGGCTTGAACTGCGGATGTTGAATACGTCAGCTTCGATAGAGTCCTTGCCGTTGAATACCTTTCTGTGGTCTCTGTAGTCGAAACATACGGTATATGTATCGTCCTTAACCAGCGGTGCGTTGCCGGACTGACCGATGTTCTTGAATGTTGTGCCACGGAGCATGTTGATTAGGCGGTATTCCAAGGGTTTGCCCTCTACGCCCTCAATCTTCCACAGGTAGTTGGGCTTCTCTTCCAGCGTAGTCCATGCGAGCCAGCCTGAATCGCCGCTGTCCTGTGAGCACAAAGCCTTGACAGGAATGTTATAGTCATTTCTGCTGGTAATTTCTTTGATGCTCTTTACGGTCTTGTAGTCTTCGTCTTCGGGGGTCAGACCTAACTCATTGTTATATGCCTCAGCCTCTTCCTCGGTGTAGAAGGTCGTGTCCTTGACCGTAACGTACCAGAAATCGTTGGCGGCGTTAATGATGGTGTAGTAGCCGGAAGCGATGCCTGACATGGCAATAGGAATCCTATTCTCGTTGAGGTTGTTGTAAACTGCTTCGTAGTCCTCGTACAACTTCTGGATGTCCTCGAGTGTGGGATATTTGTCCATTACCACTTCTATGCCGTTAATCTCGGCATCATTCAAAAGCTCTCCGATGAGGTTGTTGAACTCCAGGAAAGCATCCACATCTTCCTGACGGTAGTTGCCATAGGAGGTGCCTACGTTGACACCGTCCTGCAGATTCTGGATGAAGTTGCCATCGTTGAGATTATTGATTTCGGCATACAGGTTGACGAGTTTGTCGAAAGCTTCCTGATACAGGACTTGCTGCCCCATCGTGCCTACGATTTCGATGTCGTAGATCTGCCATACCTTGTTGCCTGAGATTTCCTCGTCGGCGAAGATTTCTCCGGCATCACTCACGTTGGCGGAAGTCACATGGCCGGTAGACCAGAAGGAAATGGTGTTGCCCGTACCGTTGTTGTCCACACGGTTGGCCATGTCGTGCTTGTTCCATGCAAAGCGGCCGGCAGTGTTGGGACGGTTGTCCTCGCTGGCCATGGGAATCAGGTAGAAGTTGTACTGACCTGCCTCGCCTGCCAGCCAAGTGTTGTTGTTGACAGTCTTGGGAGCATCTGAGGCCATCCAGTTGCCTGTACCGAACTGAATGTTGTATGCGCCGTCAACGTCTGGTACTGCAACGAAACGTACGACGTACTTCAGATAGTTGTCAATGTTGACACCCTCCTCGTTGGTCAGCTCGTTAATAGCTGCATGGGTGGACATCAGCATGGTTTTGCCCAGACCGTCGTCTGTGGCAAGACCGCCGCAGGCGGGATGAGCAATGGGCTCGCCAGGCAGTACGAAGTTTTCAAGCTTCGCCTGCTCACCGCTGTTACGTGTGCTGTGCACGAAGTACCATTTGCCAGGTACCATCTCTGCCTGTGCTGTGCCGATCTTGACGAATGTGCTTTTGGGGAGTTCAGTGCCGACTGTCTCTGTCTCCTGTGCAAACGCGCTGATGCAGCACAACACCATCATCACAAAGAAAGAGGTAAACTTTCTCATAATTGGGTTGTTGTTTTGGTTAATAATTAGGTTAGTTAATATAATAGTTGTTGTTATGTATGTTGTCCCATTTATATATAATAAGGTGCATCCGGGCATACGGAGAATATGCTGTCTGCACCGGAGCTGTGTGAAGATTTGACCTATACGCTGAAGATTCATAGGCAAATGGCACTATACAATATCGCAAAGGTATTTTTTTTTTTCTAAACTTGTAAGAAAATGCGCACTTTTTTCACTCATATTGCGAATATTAGTAGAAATAGTTCCAGTTTCAGTGCATGTTGTGCCAGATTTGCTCGCGGTTTTTCGGCGAAGTGTTTGGATATTTGGAAAAAGGACATATCTTTGCACCTGAATATCCTCAGGAACATCGTGATGCTATGATATTGTTTCAGAATCCCGTAATATGGTTCCGGCGTGTGAGGCACCGTAAGGGCTACGGCGTGCATTCTCCGTTTGCCTTCAACTTTGTTACCGGGGTGCTGTACAACAAGGACATGTATTATGCCTACGAGCCCATGGAGCGCGACCTGCGTTGGTGGCAGAAGGGTAGGGTGCGCAGCCTGCGCCGTCTGGCTTTCCGCCTGTCCGACTATCGCCGCCCCGGTACGCTGTACTGTCACGGCATAGACGCCAAACTGGCCGATGCCTGCCGTTACGGCTGCCGCGGTTTGAGGATTCTGTCGGGCGGAAGCGTGGAAACGGCGGATATGATTTTTGTTTCCGGAGCCGATGAATGCGCTTTGCTCCATGTCGGGGAAGGGAGTATGATTGTTGTCAAGGACGTGCATCGTTGCCGCTCATTTTGGCGGCGCATCATGGAGGACGAGAGAATAACAGTGACCTTCGACCTTTACGATGTTGGCATAGCCTTTGCCCGCAGGGATCTGAACAAGCAGCACTACATCATCAACTGGTAGAAGAGGACAAGTCAGTAAACAAAAAACATTCTGCAAAATGGGACGGATATATACAAAACGGGGTGACGGCGGCATGACCGACCTAGCCGATGGCAGCCGTGTGCGCAAGGACAGTGTGCGCATAGAGGCCTATGGCACGGTGGACGAACTGAACAGCAATCTGGGGTTGCTGATGGCCTCACTGACCGATGAAACGGCAAAAAAATGTATTGTTGGTTGTCAGAATGTCCTTTTTGACATAGGAGCTGTGCTTGCCACCGCAGACGAGTCCATGGCGGCCTCCATGCAGACCGTGCGACAGGAGGACGTGGAGGCGCTGGAGCAAAGCATGGACGAGTGGAATGCAACGTTGCCTGGGTGGCGCGGTTTCGTGTTGCCTGGCGGGACAGAGGCGGCATCGCGTGCGCAGGTGTGCAGGGCGGTATGCCGCAGGGCGGAGCGTCGTGTGCTGGAGCTTGCCGCAGAGGCACCGGTGCCTGGCGAAGTTCTGTGCTATCTAAACCGTCTGAGCGATTTGCTCTTTGTCCTGGCACAGCGTGAGAATTTTTTGTGCGGATGTGATGAAATTCTCTGGCAAAAGCGCAGGTAGTATTGATAATAATGTTATCTTTGCGTGCCGTAATGCTATATGTGACACCATGTCGTGGCATGAGGATTCTGCAGTGTGATTCGGTACGGAACATCATAGATTAAGTAATAAGGATATGTATTGGACTTTGGAATTGGCCTCCAAACTGGAGGACGCCCCCTGGCCCGCAACCAGGGAAGAATTGATAGACTATGCCGTCAGAAGCGGTGCTCCCTTGGAGGTTATCGAGAATCTGGAGGAAATAGAAGACGAGGGTGATGTGTACGAGACCATCGAAGACCTATGGCCCGACTATCCGCAGAAGGATGACTTCCTGTGGGACGAGGAAGAGTATTAATCTCTCCAATAATTGAAAACACGGGAACAGATAAGCCAATACGTTACTGTGGCTTATCTGTTCCCGTGTTTTCAATTATTATTTGCGGTCTTGGATGGTGCGGTTTGTTTGAAACCTCTTAATAAACAGGCTGCTGCGATGTAGTGATGAGCGAAGTGTGTCTACACGGCAGTATCTTGCCGCCGACCGTTTCGTCGCTATCGGCAAACCGTTCAAAAAAACTCGCATCTCGTGTATTCGGAAAAAACTTTGCCAATAGTATAACGCTGTCATAGTTAAGGGTATCAAACTTTTTTAACATGCAGACAGCGTCTTATGTGCCAAGAAATGTGTATCTTCGCAATATGCAAATTGAAGAAATGCAAATGATAACAGAAAAATTAATGACACTATGATGTATTTTGTTCTATTCGGCTTCATCGCCATCATAAGTTTTCTTGTCCAGTGGAATCTGAAAAACAAGTTCGAGAAATATGGGAAAGTGTTCCTCCCGAACAGAATGACGGGAAGGGATGTCGCCATAAAGATGCTGCACGACAACGGCATCTATGATGTACGCGTGACAAGCACTCCGGGGCGTCTGACGGATCACTACAATCCTACGGACAAGACGGTGAACCTGAGCGAGGACGTGTATAACAGCTGTTCCGTGGCTGCCGCTGCCGTGGCCGCACACGAATGCGGCCATGCGCTGCAACATGCTGCGGCCTATGCTCCGCTGAGGATGCGCAGTGCCATGGTACCCGTGGTGAGCTTTGCCTCCGGCTGGATGCAGTGGCTTCTGCTTATCGGCATTCTCACCATCGAGGCGTTCCCGCAGATTATGCTTGGTGGCATCATACTCTTTGCCATGACCACCCTTTTCGCGTTCATCACGCTGCCTGTGGAGATTGATGCCAGCATGCGCGCCTCGGCATGGCTGCGCAACGCTGGTGTCACGACATACCAGACCCAGCCCATGGTAAACGAGGCTCTGCGCAGTGCCGCCTACACCTACGTGGCGGCAGCACTCGGCTCGCTGGCCACGCTCGTTTACTACGTGATGATTTTCATGGGCAGAAGCAGGGACTGATATATACGTGAATAATTAGAAGCAGGTGGATTCCGAACAGCATCACACACATTGACCGACAACATGAAAACAACAACAACATTTGCCATAGCACTTTCCGCTTTCGCCATGTGCGTCGCACAGTACTCCGCCGCACAGGCAAGCAAAGACAATACGGAGGAATACACAGTCTCACTGAGCAAACAACTTGCCATGCCGTTGTCGGCAGACAATGTGACCGTATGGGAATTGCCCGATTCGCTGGAACCGAATGCCAGGATGAACTTCTACCTCGGCACCAAGGGAGAGAAACCGGAGGACGGCTATCCGGTATTCCTGTATCTTCACGGTTCCGGTCCGAGAGCCAGGGAGTGGGAGACAGGCCTGTTGCTGGCGCAGAGGTTCGCTGACGCCCCGTCCATGTACATCATACCGCAGATACCGCAGGAGGGCGAATGGTACAGGTGGTGGCAGCGCAGCAAGCAATGGGCATGGGACAGGATATTGCGTACAGTCCTGGCAATGCCCGAGGTGGATAAAAGCCGTATATACGTCTTCGGCATTTCTGAAGGCGGATACGGCAGCCAGCGACTGGCATCCTTTTATGCCGACTATCTGGCCGGGGCCGGTCCCATGGCCGGAGGCGAGCCTCTGAAGAACGCTCCGGTGGAGAACCTCGGCAACATTGCTTTCAGTTTCCTGACCGGCGACCGTGACCTTATGTTCTACCGCTCCATGCTGACGCGCACTACGGGTGAGAAACTGGACAGCATGAAGCTGCTCTATCCGAAAGAGTACATACACCGGGTGGAACTCGTCCCCGACCGCGGACATGCCATAGACTATACCCCGACCACTCCATGGCTGGCACAATACAGACGCGATGCGCAACCACGCCATTTCGTATGGGAAAACATGGAGATGGACGGGCTGAAGCGCAACGCTTTCTATAATCTTGAGGTTCTGGAAGAGACCGATGCATACCGCACCCAGTATGAGTTTGAGGCCAACGGCGACAACAGTATAGACATCAAGGCTGATGCCGTGGAATATAGCACCACGTGGAAGGATCCCCGCTGGGGCATAGACATGCTTTTCGGCAAGGCTCTGACACCGGCACAGCACGGACATCTGCGCGTATTCCTGTCTGACAAACTCGTTGACACGCGCAAAAAGGTGGTCATTCGCGTCAACGGCAAAGAGGTGTTCTGCGGCAAGGTCAAAGCCTCGGCCAAGACCAGACGGCAGGCCGGCATGCTTTGGGGCGATCCGTTGCGCGACTTTAGATACGCCGTCGATATAAACTGGTGAAAAACTCGATACGGAGACAAAAATAAGACCGTGCATCTTTTGTAGTTATCCCGCATCTTTGTACCTTTGCATATAAGTTAGTCAACAAAATTATTACGTAATTGGTTATTATTTTAAAGGTCTATAGGAGATAGTCTTATGAAGTACGGATTCGACAACGATAAATATATACGCATCCAGAGCGAGCATATCAAGGAAAGAATAGCGCAGTTTCAGGGAAAACTGTATCTGGAACTGGGCGGCAAGCTTTTCGACGACCATCACGCCAGCCGGGTATTGCCCGGTTTCAAACCGGACACCAAGCTGGGGATGCTGGCACAACTGTCATCGCAGGCAGAGATCGTAATCGTAATCAGTGCCGTGGACATCGAGAAGAACAAGATCAGGCAAGACCTTGGCATCACCTATGATGAAGATGTGCTGCGCCTGAGAAACGAGTTCAGCAGACGGGGGTTCATGGTGGGAAGCGTCGTGATAACGCACTTCAATGGCCAGAACTCGGCAGCAACATACCGCCGGCGTCTCGAATCCATGGGCATCAGAACCTATTACCACTATACCATAGAAGGCTATCCGAACAATGTCGCCCTCATAGATTCCGACGAGGGTTTCGGCAAGAACGACTTTGTGGAGACGGAACGCCCCCTTGTGATAGTCACGGCTCCAGGCCCTGGTTCCGGCAAGATGGCCGTCTGTCTGTCGCAGCTCTACAATGAGCACAAGCGCGGTGTATGTGCCGGGTATGCCAAGTTCGAGACATTCCCCGTATGGAACCTGCCGCTGAAGCATCCGGTGAACATCGCCTATGAGGCCGCCACGGCAGACCTCAACGATGTGAACGAGATAGACCCGTTCCACATGGAGGCATATAACGAGGTAGCAATCAACTACAACCGCGACGTAGAGATATTCCCGGTACTGACAAGCATTTTCGACGGTATTTACGGCACATGTCCCTACAAGAGCCCTACGGATATGGGCGTGAACATGATAGGTTTCTGCATTTCCGACGACGAGATCTGCCGCGAAGCCTCCAGACAGGAAATCATACGCCGTTACTACACAGCACTGAACAAGATGGCCACAGGTGCCATGAACGAAGCTGAGGTAAGCAAGATACGCCTGCTGATGCAACAGGCTCATATATCCACCGACGACCGGCCAACCACAGTGGCGGCCAAACAGCGCGCACAGGAAAGCGGGAACGAGTCTTCGGCCATACAGTTGAGCGACGGTACAATGATAACGGCAGGAAGCAGCCCTCTGCTCGGAACCTGCTCAAGTCTGTTGCTGAATGCCATCAAACACCTTGCCGGCATAGACCATAGCGTAAAACTGATATCGCAGGAGTTCATAGAACCGATACAGAAAACAAAGATGGACTATCTCGGAGGACACAATCCGCGTCTGCACATGGACGAGGTTCTCGTGGCATTGTCGGTACTGTCTCTCCACGATGCCAACTGCCGGCGCGCGCTTGCCATGCTGCCCGAACTGAACGGACTGCAGGCTCACGCCACGGTAATGTTAAGCCATGTAGACCAGAAGATTCTCAAGAAACTGGGCATATCGCTGACGTGCGACCCCGTAAGCAAGAAGTAAGTGACAGAGGAACTTCCACACGACCCTTTCATGCTTATGAGTGTCATAAACATGAAACTGCGGGACTGCTATCCCGATCTGGACACGCTGTGCACGGATATGGACGTAGATAAGGAAGTTCTGACCACAACACTTGGAAGTATCGGAATGGAGTACAACCCCGAGACAAACAAGTTCTGGTAGACTGTTGTACGCAATAAATCAGACGCTAAGATGAAAGAAACCAAAGTACTGCTCATAACCGGTTATCTGGGAAGCGGGAAGACCACGCTGCTCAACAATATTCTGAACAACAGGCGCGGCATACGCTTTGCGGTGATAGTCAACGATATCGGCGAAGTCAACATAGATGCCGACCTGATACAGAAAGGAGGTATAGTCGACAAGCAGGACGACTCTCTCGTCGCCCTGCAGAACGGATGTATATGCTGCTCACTGAAAATGGATCTCGTCATGCAGTTGCGTGAATTGCTGGAATCCGAACGCTTCGACTACATAGTCATAGAGGCTTCCGGCATCTGCGAGCCTGCCCCGATAGCGCAGACTATATGTGCCTACAGCCGGTCTTTGGATCTGAACACACTGAACGCAGGCCAGATAACCCACATCCCGACACTGGACTGCATCTGTTCCGTTGTGGATGCGCTCAGACTGAAAGACGAGTTCGGATGCGGCCTCGACCTGACCGGCAGCACTCTTGCCGAGGACGATATCGCAAACCTAGTGATACAGCAGACAGAGTTCTGCAACATCATACTGCTTAACAAGGCTGACGAGGTGTCGCCTGAAGAACTCGGACGCATACGCACCATACTGCATACCATACAGCCCAAGGCCGAAATCATCCCCTGCAATTACGGTGATGTGAATCTGGACACCCTTCTGAACACCGGCATGTTCGACTTCGAGACGGTAGCCACCTCGGCAAAATGGATAGAGGAACTGGACAAACCTCATCACGAACACGAGGAAGAACACGCGCTTCATGATGATGGGCACGAACATCATCACGGCGAACATCACCACCATGAGCATCACCACCACGACGAAGAGGCCTGTCCTCACTGCGGACATCATCACCACGAGGGCGACGGCCATTGCTGTTGCGGCCATCACCACGATGCGGAGCACCCGCATGGTGAAGAATACGGCATCGGCACATGGGTATTCTACAGCCGCCGCCCGCTGAATCTCGGCAACTTCGACCACTTCGTCGCCCGCCAGTGGCCAAAGAGCATAGTACGTGCAAAGGGCATGTGCTACTTCAAAGGCGAGGAACACATGTGCTACCTGTTTGAACAGGCCGGACGCCAGGTATCTTTGCATCAGGCCGGACAGTGGTATGCAACAATGCCGGAGAATGAGCTGAAGCCCCTCATGGCACGCGACCAGAGACTGCGCGATGACTGGGACGGGAAGTACGGCGACCGCATGCAGAAGATAGTGTTCATAGGTATACACATGGACACGGAGGACTTGCGCGAGAAACTGGAAGCATGCCTTACTGACTGAAGTTCCACATAATATCCGTACAGAACAGATACTAAACACTTTTACGGCGATATGCTTACATTCATTACAGCACATCCGATATTCACTGGCTGGCTTATCTTTGTCATGGCCGTATACCTTTACGCCTATCTGGACTATGCCTATTACCGCTACGGAATCAGACAGAAAGTGCTCAGGATATACTAGGCACTTACAGAAGAAGAGTAAGGCAGTCAGCATTACTGGGATAAA
>CAMWRK010000069.1 GCA_947176655.1 uncultured Prevotellaceae bacterium
CTCCATACCCGATACACGCGGTATCATAGACGCAATTCTTGACGGCAGCATCCTGAAGGCCGAGACCAAGAAGATTCCTTTGTTCGACTTCGAGGTTCCCACCAGCCTGCCCAACGTTAATCCTGCTATCCTGGATCCCCGCGACACCTATGCAACCGCAGAGGAGTGGGAAGTCAAGGCCAAGGATCTGGCAGCACGCTTCATCAAGAACTTTGCCAAGTATACAACCAATGAGGCAGGCAAGGCTCTCGTTGCCGCCGGTCCCAAGTTGTAGTCCACAAAACCTAACGGTAATAAACAGAAACGGCTTCCAGCTTTCAAGCTTGGAAGCCGTTTCTGTTTATCCCAGTCACGCATCACCTTATGTAGATGATAAGCATCTGGTCAAGCCACGACAAATTCCTGCGTTATGACTGCAGATACAGAATGATCCCTCGTTTGAACCGGAAACATCCGTAAAACCCAAGAAATTATTATTGTTTCAGAACATCAGCTTCAGACCAAGATGATAGCATCGGGGCAATCCAGGTCCATACATGTAGTCGGAATCTCGTTCCCAGCCACGGTCAAAGTCATGCTGATATGCATTGGCGATGTTCTGTACACCACCGTTCAGCTGCATACGGAAAGAGTCGGCCAACGGGATTTCATAAGTCAGTTTCGCACTTAGCACCATGTAATTGGGGGTATGCACAATTTCCGGAACCGGAGTGCCGGAACCAGCATTGTGACCTATGTACATACGCCCCGTATAGTTGCCGGTGAGAGCAATGGTAAAGCGGCGTACCGGTGTGAGTGTGGCAGTGAAATAACCATAGGCATCCGGACTTCTCAGTATACGCCTTGTCTTCTGCTCCGGCACTTCTTCGTTCCATATTATTGCGCGGTTGTATTCACTGCGCTGCAATGTGAAGCCGGCTTGCAACTGGAACCATTTTGCCAGTGACGCACGACCTTCAAGATTCAGCCCATAGACATGTGCGCCATAAGCATTGTAGCGTTCCTGCACTATGTTGCCTTGTGCGTCCGTACCACTCAGACGTCTGAGGGCGAATACGTCGTTGAGTTTTGTATAGAAGCCCTCCACAAGAATGTTCGTCTGCACCTTGCCAAAACGGAAATACATGTCGGCAGAGAGACTGAAACTGTGCGAGCGTTCCTCATGCAGGTTATCTGCCAGCACGGTGACAAGACGTTCGCCGCCGACGACTCCCACGTGCAGGTCTTCATCGAATGCCTGCGGAGCGCGAAAGCCACCGGCATAGGAGGCACGCAAGCTGACCGACTCCACAGGGTTGTATCGCACATTGACACGGGGGCTGAAGATAATGTTATCTATAAGGTTATGCTTATCCAGACGTCCGCCTGCCAAAAAACTCCAATGCTTGTTTTTCCATTCATTCTGCAGGAATGCACCGGCAATATGTATGTCCTGGTTGAAGTTGCGGCCATAGCCTGTGATGACGTCATCCAGACCGTCGAAGTTGTACTCTATACCTGCTGTCAGATCGGCAGGCATGAACAGACAGCGGGCAAACTTGTATACATATTGTGTTCCCAGCACATAAGTCAGGTCTTTGGTCTGACCGTATGCCAGTCCTGCCGCCTCAACCTCCTCCGGCGAACCTGAGCCAGTACCGCCGTAATAGCTGTTGCGCCTGGTATGCTGAAACGAGAAATAGGCATTGAGATGGTGGCGTGTGTCGCTGCTGTACAGGTCATAACCAATTCCTCCGCCATGTATGTCATGTTCTGTCTGCTCTGCCACGTTAGCCATGTGCGGAGGCAAATCCATCATGTTTCCGCCACGCCGGAACTCGTTTATGCCATGATACTGCATCGTAAGCCTCGAATTGGTGTTCAGTTTGAGGAAGGAATTGAATCCAAGTGTCAGATTGCGCATGGACGGCAATTCCGTATAGCCATCCCCGTCATAGTCGTAACTTTGCCTGTTGCGCTTCTGACCGTAGACAAATATGCCCGCCTTGCGGTTGTCCGTGACAAGCGAGGCATTGGCCGTGGTGACATTATCGAAAGACGACGCGCCACCGATATTCATCAGTGTGTGCCCAACCTCCGCTGAATTGTGCATGGGTTCCTTGGTTATTACATTTATGGTTCCGCCTATTGCCGATGCTCCGAACAGAGCAGAACCGCCCCCGCGAACCACCTCCACGCGCTCTATCATATTGGCAGGAATCTGTTCCAGCCCATAAACTCCGGTAAGTGCGGAGAAGATGGGGCGAGAGTTGATGAGAATCTGGGAATAGTGGCCGTCCAGACCGTTTATTCTCACTTGTGTAAAACCGCAGTTCTGACAATCGTCCTCTGTGCGGACACCAGGCTGGAAATTCAGCCCTTGCGCCAGACAGGCCGATTGTGTCGTTTCGAACACCTTACCATCCAGCACGTTCACCAGATTCGGAGCTTCGCGCCGTTTGGTCTCGCTACGATTCGAGGACACTACCACCTCGTCCAGAGCAATGTCATCGGACTGCATCACGAAGTTTATCTCGCGTGTCTCATTGTCACGTATCACCACCCTGCGCGTTATGGTACGGAAGCCCGTATATCTTACCTCTAACGTCAAAGTGTCCTTTGGCAGGTTCTTGAAGAAATAATGCCCCGTGGCGTCCGTCATTGTTGAAATGGTTGTGCCCAGCACCCGTATCGTTACATACGGAAGATGGGATTTCTCATCCGCATCTATGACGTGGCCTATGATGTTTGCATCGGAGTGTCTGTCATCCGCCAACACAAGAGTTGCCTGCAACAAAGAGGCCAGCATAAGGAATATTCTTAGATGTTTTGTCATAATTAATACGTTGTTGAGTGACTTATATAAATAGACATCGTTCTCCGTGAGGGGTATTGTTATGGACTACAAGTCAGTCTCTCCATGTTTGCAATAGAATCCAGATGCAGATAACTTGTCTGCAATATGGCCTGCCCACGCTTCAGACGTTCATGCCCCTCATCGACCGGATATTCACCGATGATGTAACTGCCGTAGATGTCATAGGATGACACTCCGCTTTCGTCCACGAAGACAAAGCCCGAAGGCCAAGTGGAATAAGCCGACGGATGCCTGTATCCGGGAGATAAAACATTGCGGCTCCACGGATACTCGTCATGAGGCAGCTCCAGTTGCGCCAGCAACGTTGCCGCCATGTCGCTCTGGTTCATTATGATATCTACGCATGTTCCGGGATTGCGTACAGCACCGCCACACCATATCATAGGTATGTGAAAATAATCATTGTCCTCGTAACTGCGCCTGAACATGCAGCCATGGTCAGGGATAATGACAATGAGCAGGTTGTCCCATACTTCGGGAACGGTGCGCAGACTGTCTGCCAGCCGGCCTATGGCGGCATCCGTGTACGCAAAGGCATTGAGAGTGTCGTTTGGCAATATCCGCGCCGGTGCCTTGAATGGTTCGTGGCTGGTGATAGTCTGATATACGATGTGCCACTTCTCAGCAAGCGGCTTTTCCCTGATGGTCTCGAAAACATATTGTGCAGACAGGCTGTCAGGAGCGGCAGAGACTATCGTCGTTCCCTTCGGAGCAAGGTCATACATGTCCGTCTGCCTTGTGTATCCTGCTGCGGCGAGATATTCGTTTGCCTCCATGCCGCTCAGGTTACCGCCGTAGATATATTCCGTGCTGTACCCGGCACGTGCCAAGCTTTTGGCCAAAGACGGCAGTCCCGTGCGGATGTCCTTTTGCAGCATCAGGCTTGTACTCGGGAAACTGACATATCCCGAGAATGCACTCACCGTTCCTCTGTCTGTACGGAAACTGTTGGCATACACACGACTGAAGAGTATGCCCTCTCCCATCAGCCTGCTCTGGTTGGGCGTGACTCCGCTGATGCCGCCAAGTTCCTCCGTGAAGATGGAACTCTGGCTCTCCAACTGTATGACAAGTACGTTGGGATCCGGGTGCGTCAGCAATGTATCCGTCAGTCCGTCGGTACACGGATACAGCCCATCGAAATATTCCTCCCTCTCCTGTGGAGACAAGGTCTGGAACTGTCTGTGGAACGGACGGTTGGACATGATGCTGCTGGTGCCGAGTGTGTAGAGCGGATTCTGGGTGGCGTGGTTCCGCAGCAGGCAGTCGGAATAGTATCCTCGCGACAATGCGGAGGGTGCCAGCCACTGCGCCGAAGCCAACAGCCCCAAGACGGCAGAGACAACAAGAATGTAGCGTACGCGGGCAAACCGCTTCCCTGTGACATGCAAGCGTCTCGGAGTAATTATTATCCCCCCCCCGCCTAACACGAGCATGGTTCCCAGAATGAGCAATACACAACTTATTATGTACCACCACGTCATACTTGCTGTACCCTCGCCGGGTGACGATATGTAACTGAAGATTGCATAGTTCAGTTTGAATCCCCACACCCCATACAGAATAATGTCGCCCCAATATATGAACGCCATGCAGAATGTGAGCACCATGTACCACGGAGCCAGCATGGCTCTGAGCGGGGTGCGCGGGAACAATACGGCCATTGCCGTGACAGTCCACGTAGGCACGGCTATCATGACGGCCATGCTTATATCCTGTAACAGTCCGTGCAGAAATATAGCCGGAACATCGGTCACGCTGAAAGGGCATATATGGTAATTACAGCATAGAAAGCATATCTTTACCACAATGAAAAAAACTATAAGTGTCGAGATTACTGTGAAAATATATTTCGTCGCTTGCTTCATCGGGATGTCTGGGGTATTGTGTCGTAACTCTTCTGCAACATCACATAAAGATTCCTGAGCCTTGCTGCCGAAGGATCAGGCTCGTCAGCAACGATACAGCCCGAGTGGAGGTCTGTCATCGTCCTGCCGCTTTCGTCCACAAACAGTGCGCCGGCAGGATAGTTGCAGTATGCGAACGGATAGACATAGTTACGGCTCAGTACATTGCGGCTCCACGGGAACTCCGCATCGTGCGGTATATCCATCTGGCTGAGAATCGTAGCCACAATGTCGTTCTGGGCTATGATAGTGTGTATGGTCTGCTGCTGCTTCAGGGCACCCCCCAACAGGAACAGCGGCATGTGAAAGAACTCCGGATTGTCAAAAGTCAGGTTATACGTGTGGCCATGGTCGGCAAACACCACTACAAGAAGGTTGTCCCACAGCGCTGTGCGGCTCAGACTGTCCAGAAACTGCCCGACGCAATGGTCTGTGTATGCAAAAGCATTGTACACCTTGTTGTCCAGCCTGTGATACGGCACCTCCCACGGCTCGTGGCTGCTTATGGTCTGGCACCCCCAGTAGAAAGGTTTTTCCCTGCCGTTCTCCTCACGTGTACGCTGCATCAGCCCCAGCAACCTGTCCATTGCTATGCTGTCATTCGCCCCCCAGGCGTCGCGTTCCTCCCGGCTGACGTTTATGTCCTCTATGTCCCACACTCTGAATCCTGTTGTCTCCAGATACTTGCGTTTGTTCATGTGCGTCGCGTTTCCGCCGTACATATAGTCGGCACTGTATCCATATCTTTTCAAAGTCTTGGCCAGACTGGGCAGCAGAGGCAGACACTCGTCCCTCATCATCAGGGATGCCGTGGGATAGGAGACATATCCGGATAGAACACTGACAGTACCACGGTCGGTACGGAAACTGGTTGCCCATGCATTGGTGAACTTCACCCCGCGCTCCATCCATCGGCAAAGTTCTGGCGTGACACCCTCTGCACCGCCAAGGCATTCCATGAAAGGCGCACCCATGCTTTCCAACTGTATTGTCAGGATGTCAGGCCTGCGGTTACGCAGCAACGTGTCGGTGATGTCCTCCGTATCCCTCGGGAAGATGCCGGCAAAGATGCTGTCGCACTCCTCCTGCGGAAGAAGTCTGAACTGCCGGTCGTAGTCCTTGCTGTAGTTCCACAGGGAATGTATCATGTGTCCCACAGGATTTACGGCGGCATGGTTCAGTACAATCTTGTCGGAATGGAAGGCACTGCGCTCGTCTGCGTTTCTGCCGGTCATTCCGGACAGCATCAGACACAGCAGCACACCCGTTAGCATATACGGCACATGCCTTGTCACGTCCTTATACCTGCGCACACGCCGCCTCAAGGGCTGTTCCATGCGCGACGGCGTGACGGCGACAGCCAAAAACGCCGTCAGCAGAGAAGAAAAAAATATCATCCCCAGGCGTGTGACCATATAATACACCGAGACACTGGCTGTGGCATTGCCCGGGGACGACATGTAGCTGAATACGGAGGCATCTATCAAAAACTTCCAGTTTTCGTACATTATGACGGTTCCGCCCGTCATACATCCCGCGGTAAAAGTGACAATCGCTATGTATGTCCCCGCCACCTTGCGCAGAGGTATGGCCGGCCACCGCTGCGTCAGCAATGTAATAAGCCATACAGGCAACACAAGCATGGCCACGGTTCCCGCATCCTGCGGAAGTCCGTGCCTCAGAACCAGCAACAACTCGCCTAAAGTAAACTGACAGATGTCCCAGTTGTAGAGCAAAAATATTATCTTTCCCGCTATGGTTGCAGCAAGGAGCAGTGCCGTCAGGGCAAGGATGTAGAATGTCCGCTTCAATGTGTCAGAGTCATTTCCTTCCGAAATCAGCAGGTATTTCGCCCCACTCCTCGGTGTTCCACTTCAGTATGGAAGTCTGTATTTTGTGTGTTCTCAGCCAGTTCTCTGCCCTTGCCACCATGTCCAGCACCAGTGCCGTCTTGTCCGTCCGCACCAGAGTGGTCTTGGCCTTTCTGTTGCGCACCCACGCCATACCGCTGACACTGTCGCTGTACACCGGCATGTTTACACCCCTCTGTTCCATAAGAGCCAGGGCATGGACTATGGCCAGAAACTCGCCTATGTTGTTTGTACCGTGTACGGGGCCGAAACGGAAAATCTCCCTGCCGCTGGGCAAGTGCACACCGCGATACTCCATAGGGCCGGGATTACCGCTGCATGCGGCATCCACACACAATGCTTCCTTTATGTTGTTGTCCATACATTGTGACAGTCACAGACGTTTTACATACGCTCCGGCACTTCTATTCCCAACAGCGCCATGCCGTTCTTCACTATCTGTGCCACAGCCGAACTGAGAGCCAGGCGCACTGCCTTCTTGTCGGCATCCTCCTCGCGCAGGACACTGAAGTCGTGATAGAATTGGTTGTATTCCTTAACCAGCTCGTAACAGTAGTTGGCTATACATGCAGGATTATAGTCTGTCCCTGCCTGGCGCAGTGTGGCGGTAAAGCCGTCCAGGTGGCGTATCAGACTTATCTCCTTGCCACTAAGCTCTGCCGTAGCTGGCAGCGTTTCAGGAATAACGACACCCTGTTCCCGAGCCTTGCGCAGGATGCTACGTATGCGTGCATAGGTATACTGTATGAAAGGACCAGTGTTGCCGTTGAAGTCGATGCTCTCCTCGGGATTGAACAGCATGTTCTTGCGGGCATCCACCTTGAGGATAAAATATTTCAGCGCACCCATTCCCACGATGCGGGCTATCTCCGCCGTCTCATCCTCGGTTATTCCTTCCAGCTTCTTTATCTTATCCTCCGACATACGGCGTGCGTCCTTTATCATGGTCGCCACCAGATCGTCGGCATCGACTACGGTTCCTTCGCGCGATTTCATCTTGCCGTTAGGCAGTTCCACCATGCCGTAGCTGAAATGCACCAGATCCCTGCCCCACTTGAATCCCAGCTTGTCCAGCAGGATGGAGAGAACCTGGAAATGGTAGTTCTGTTCGTTGCCCACGACGTATATCATCTTGTCTATGGGGTAGTCCTGAAAGCGCAGTTTGGCGGTGCCGATGTCCTGCGTCATGTATACCGATGTGCCGTCGCTGCGCAACAGCAGTTTCTCGTCAAGCCCCTCCTTGGTGAGATCCGCCCATACGGAACCGTCCTCGCGACGGTAGAAGAAGCCCTTGGCCAGTCCTTCCTCCACCTTTTCGCGGCCTTCCAAGTAGGTTTCGCTTTCGTAATATATCTTGTCAAAGCCTACGCCCAATGCCCTGTATGTCTCGTCGAAGCCGGCATATACCCAGTCGTTCATCTTCTTCCACAGACCACGCACTTCTGGGTCGTTCTGTTCCCAGCGCACCAGCATATCGTGAGCCTCCTTGATGAGCGGAGCCTCCTGCTTGGCCTTCTCCTCGTCCATGCCGCCGGCCACCAGTTCCTTCACCTCCTCGCGGTAGTGCTTGTCGAAGGCCACATAGTAGTCGCCTATCAGGTGGTCGCCCTTCTTGCCGCTGCTCTCCGGAGTCTCTCCGTTGCCGTACTTGAGCCACGCCAGCATGCTTTTGCAGATGTGTATGCCACGGTCGTTGACAATGTTGGTCTTTACCACACGGTTGCCATTGGCTTCCATGACCTGTGCCAATGCCCATCCCAGAAGGTTGTTGCGGACGTGACCCAAATGCAAGGGCTTGTTGGTGTTGGGACTGGAGTATTCTATCATTACCAGCGGCGACTGTTCCGTTACGGGCAGGAAGCCGAATTTCGGACTGTGCTCAATCTCCTCCAGCAGCTTTATCCATTGTGCCGTGGCTATGGAGAGATTCAGGAATCCCTTGACGGCGTTGAAGCCACGTATCAGGCCGGGGCATTTGTCGGTCAGGTATTCTCCAAGTTCCTGCGCCGTGGCCTCGGGAGACTTTCTGCTGAGTTTCAGCAAAGGGAACACAACCAAGGTCAGCTCGCCCTCAAACTCGGGGCGCGTCTCCTGCAACTGTATCATCTTCTCCGGCACCTCGGCACCGTAAAGCTCCTTGACGCCACTGATGGCAGCAGCGATAATATTTTCATGTATGCTCATATATATAATGTGTAATTTCGTGTGCAAAGGTACGATAAAAAAGTGGAATACGCGAACCTGTCTCGATATAATCATATCTGCCGTCTTTCACGAGATATTTGATGGCCTGGCATGCCATGGGACATTTCTGCACCTCATCAAAGACGATAACGGATTTCCTGCGAACCAGCGTTTTGCGATATACTGTCTGGAGATAAAGAAACAGATAATCCAGATCCATCAGATTGTCAAACAAGCCCCTTATCTCCGGTGATGTCTTGTTGAAATCTATAATAATGTAGGACTCGTACTCTCTTTTGGCAAACTCCTCTACTACGGTTGACTTGCCTATACGTCTCGCTCCTTCTATTAGCAACGCTGATTTCCCGTCATTCTCCCGTTTCCATTGGAGAATATCGACATAGATTTTCTTCTGAAGACTCTATCTGTCATAAACAAGTGGTTTTCACTGTACAAAGATAGTCATTTTTCCGTTTCCCCGAAATTTGTTTGGGCAAAATACTCCGTTTCCCCGAAATGTGCATAATAGAATATCATGGGGGGGAGTGGTAATGGCTCTGCAGAAAAGACAGGAGATAACACTCGCACTCTGCTGATAAAATATTTCTATTGAAAAATGATTACATATTAGCATAGTGGCTGGCGGAAGTTGACCGATGCAGTAAGTCAAAAATCGAACTTTTGGCGCAGAGCAGAAACAAATGCGGCGGACTATGTGGAATCCCAATGCGTGATACGTCTCACAGAAATCGCTCCATGTTATAATATATCATTGTATTACAGTATATTACAATAGGATAAAGACATATTGTCCGCCACTCAAAAGCACAACATGTCTTCATGTACCTGGTGTTTCGCATACCCCCTACCTGAGGCATCACGATCTTGGGGGCGAAAGACCGTGGTCTTGGAGGCCAAGCTCAATGGTCTTGGCCTCC
>CAMWRK010000070.1 GCA_947176655.1 uncultured Prevotellaceae bacterium
GTCCGGAGAGAATCTGGCCGTATCGTGCCAGCAGTGTCTCCGTCTGCCTGTGGCTGTCTCCGTCGCTGTCTGCAAGCCCCATGGTCCATATATGGCTGTATCCGTTGTGGCTGACAACGGTGGAGCCGGTGTCATCAGTCGTATACCGTATGTCTGTGCCACGCTGGAGATATATCCACAATGCCACCTTGCTGCCGTCGAGCGGAGGCTGCTGTATGTAGCTGACGGTGCATTGCGCATGCTGTTCCTGCTGTATGACGGGTTGCTGGTTGGTGCTGTCGGAAAGGAAATAACGTTTGAAGACTGGCTGCGCCCCCTTAAGCTCCGCCAGCTGCATGACGTGTTCCTCGGCCTGGTGTATGCGCGAATACTGCCCGGCGAACATCTCCATGCGTGGCTCTATGTGAAGAATGGCGTGCCATTCCTCTGTACCATTGCCGGGGACGAAGTGGGAAATCTCGGCTGTAGCACCCAGTTCAGGTATACTTAATTGTAGGTATTTCATGGCGCAAAGGTACAAAAAAATGAGTAATGATGCGTGCACGCATGCTATTTATTTATACATTTGCAGACAATAACGTGCACGGCAATCTGCCTGACCAGTCGGGCGATGTGTGACATAAATATACGACGATGACGGACAAGTATAAGGCTTCTGACCCGATGAGCGAACTGATAAGCGATGACTATCGAATGTTGCAGGTCATAAGCCGTTTCGGGCTGACCTTCGGTTTCGGCGATGCCAGCATACAGACGGTGTGCCGGGAGTGCTGTGTCGATGTGCCCACGTTTCTGGCTGTGGTGAACTTCATCGGCAACGGCGACCATGTTGCTGTAGACGAGCTGGTGGACGATGTCGACGTAAGGGCTCTGATGGAATATCTGAAGCGTTCGCATACCTATTTCGTGGATTTCAGGTTGCCGGCCATCAAACGCAAACTGTTGGAGGCCATGGGGGTGTCCAGCAGCCAGATAGCGGTGCTGATACTGAAATTCTATGATGAATATGCGGCGGAGGTATCTCGCCACATGGAGTATGAGAACTGCCACGTGCACCCCTATGTGGAGACATTGCTCTCAGGCCGCATGCCGGATGCGGAGCACGATTTCCGTACCTTGTGCCACCAGCACAAGGACAATCACGAGAATATAGAAAAGAGTTCTGCAGAACTGAAGAACATCCTCATCAAATATTATCCTGCACAGAGCAACGTGCATCTTCTGAATGAGGTGCTGATGGACATATACATGATGGAGGAGGATCTGCTGAGTCACTGCCGCCTGGAGGATCTGCTCTTTGCGGAATGCGTGCACCGTCTGGAGGAGGAAGTTCGGTTGCACGGTTCCCGTCTGGAGGATGAGGAAGATGGCGGAGCCCTGCGTCAGGAATCTGTCGACAGCCTTTCGGAGCGCGAGAAAGAGGTGATAAGGGAACTGGTCAAGGGCTTGTCCAACAAAGAGATTGCCGAAAACATGTTCATCTCCGTCAATACCGTCATGACGCATAGGCGCAACATTTCCAGGAAACTGAACATACACTCTCCGGCAGGACTGACCATCTACGCTATAGTCAATGGCCTGGTCAAACTGGACGAGATAGAGATATAGCGCAGACGGCAACAGAAAGAGATATGCCACGTGTGACAATGCCGGAAGCTATATCAGCCTCTCCGTATTGTGGAGGTGTGGATATGGCTTCCGGCGTATTGTGAGCATTTCTGTCCGGCCAGGCTATTGCTGAGACAGAGCCTTTTCCATGAAGTACGGCAATTGTACGCGCCACCAGCACCAATCGTGATCTACGTCGAAGCCCCAGTAGTCCATGAAGGCAGGTATCCCCCTCTGACACAGTATAGTGTCCAGTAGGCGTGTGCTTTCGAGAAGTTCGTCCTCCCAGCGCCCCTGTCCTACGCAGATGTATATGCGGCGTGTCCTGTACAGAGCAATCCATGGGTGGTCGTCGGGCATCTCGCGTAGGTAGTCCACTGGAGAGTTAAGGAATGTCAAGTCGTCGCTGTACGTGGGGAATCCGTACGTCGCAGTGTACAGACCGCTGAGCGCTATTACCGTGTCGAATATGTCCGGACGGCGGAAGAAGAAGTTTCCGGCATGGAACGCTCCCATGGAACAGCCGGTGACAATGAACGTTTCGTCTGGCGACATGCGCACCTCGGGGATGAGTTCCTCGGTGATGTAGTGATACCATCGTTCGTGCAACTCTATGCGCTGGCGGCAGTCGCCGCTGCGGTTGCTCCACGTCTCACCGTCTATGCCGTCTGGGCAGACGACACGTATCCGCCCGCTCTCTATCATGGGGGCTATGACATCGATCATGCCGAAGTTCTCGTAGTCGAAGAAACGTCCGTCCTGAGACGGGAAAACCAGCACTGGGCGTCCCTCCGTGCCGTAGGTCTTGTATTCCATCTCGCGTCCGAGACTGTTGCTGTAATGTTTGTGATACTGTCCTTCCATATTTCTGTTTTCTATTTTCTGTTGCAGACGTCGTACAGGAACTCGTCGCGCTCCTCCTCGGTGCGGAAGCGTGCTATGTAGGCGTGGTCGCCCATGGCCGGTGCAAGAGCCTTGTCTATGTCCGGCGCCATTTGTATGGCATAGGCGTACTTGTCCATGATGCCTGCATCGGACATGTGGTATTCTACCCTGGAACGTCTGCCGGCGTAGACGCAGAAATAGTCATCGTTGGTGTCGGGCTGCCTGCGGCAGTTGAAAGCAATCATGTCGCCCCATATCTGGTACACGTTGACACTGTGTGCATAGTTGATCATGTCCGGAGTATAGCCGCCGCCTGGACGCATGTTCACCTCGAGAGCCACGAAGTCACCCTTGTTGCCCAGACCGCGGTGGGCGCGGCTCAGACGGAAGAACTCCAGGTGCACGAAGCGGCTGCGCACGTCGAATGCCTTTACCGTCTGTCTGCCCCAGAAGCGCAGGTTCTCGTCTATGTGCTGGCGTACATAGTACGTGCTGTCCAGACGGTAGTTCACTATGTCGGCTATGGACGGCGGACATACACACATGCTCTCGAAGATGGGTTCGCCTTGGGCGTTGATGATGGCGTCGTAGGTACAGATGTCGCCCGTCACGAACTCCTCGATGACATATTCGTGGACGTTGGGCGTGTTCTTCAGGAAGTCGAGCAGGGCGGCTTCGTCCGCTATCTTGTGCGCACCGCCGGCTCCCACGCCGATATCGGGCTTGGCAAAGATGGGATAACCTGCCTCATAAGCAAAATGCAGTATGGCCTCCCGGCTCTCTCCGGCCTTTATCTGGCGTGCCGTGCGTATGCCTCCGGCAGCATAGTATTTCTTCATCTCGGACTTCTCCTTGATGCGCTCTATCTTGTCCGTCTTTATGCCCGTGTTGACATTGAAGTCTGTGCGCAGTCTGGCATCCTGTTCCAGCCAGTACTCGTTGTTGCTCTCTATCCAGTCTATGCGTCCGTAGCGTGAGGCGAAGTGTGCCACGGCACGGTACACCTGGTCATAGTCTTCCATGTCACCGACACGGTAATATTCCGCCAGTGCCTCTCTCAGCCTCTGGTCGAGGCTGTCGTAGGGGGCATCGCCGATGCCTAATACCGTTACACCGTTTTTCCTCAGCGCGTCGCAGAAGTTCCAGTAGTTCTCCGGGAAGTTTGGGGAGATGAAAATGAAGTTCATGATGGTAATAATTGTTTTGGTGGTTATGTGTACTTGAAGGAAAAGAGCGTTGACAAATGTCCACGTTTTGCCGTCTCAATAGCGCAAATTTAAGTTTTTTATTTGAATAATCAAAATAAATGCCATACCTTTGCCCGATATATGTTCACGTTGTTTCTTACAAGCAGTCCCTGCGGACACGATGGAGCCATATTCGAGAAGAATGGTCTCCGCGAGGAACTTCTTCGCCAGTTGGACGGGAATATCCGCGGATTGTACATAACGTCTGCTCCAGATGATTTTTATGGCAGCGAGTGTGCATCGGAAGGTTTGTGCGAGGCTCTCCGCGCCTGTGGTGTGCAAGTCTCCGGCTGGACGCTGCTGGACAGACGCAACTGTGCCGATGTGCACAGTCTGGTGTGCGAGGCAGACCTTGTCATTCTTGGTGGCGGCCATGTGCCCACGCAGCATCGTTTCTTTCAGGAGATGCATCTGCGTGAGATATTGCTGGAGTTCGAAGGTGTGCTGCTCACCATCAGTGCAGGCAGCATGAACTGTGCCGATGTGGTGTATTCCATACCGGAGCTGCCAGGCGAGGTGCGCGACCCTAACTACCGCCGCTTCTTCAGTGGCATGGGACTGACCGGCATACAGATATTACCTCATTATTACGAGTGGAAGGATTTCGTCCTCGACGGTATGAAAATATATAATGAAGTGGCCGCCAAGGACAGCATGGGACGGCGTTTTTACGTCTTCCCTGACGGCACCTACCTGTTCAGCATGTACGGCTACGAGGAAATACGCGGCGAAGCCTACCTCATGGAAAACGGCATCTTCCGCCAGGTATGCGAGGATGGGCAACGCGTGCTCCTGCCGATAATCTGAGCGAGGCTTTTCGCCATTTACCGTTTTGGGTGGATAGCGTACAAATTAAGTGCCCTTCGTTCCCGATTTTGCCTGAAGTACTATGTTCAGGCGTTCTTCATAACTTCGTCTCATAAAAAGCCCTCTAAAAGTTAGATAAAAAACTTTTAGGGGGCAGTTCACAATCAGACAATCTCTTTTTTTACTTAGATGCTACTGGTACGCAAACTATAGGGTTTACATACTGAAAAAATAATCGGTGTCTTTATAAGTTACATAATAGTTACCGTTTTTGTGTTTCTTCACCCACGCCTCTACAGAATTCACTGGTTTTGTGTTGCCGTTTATGGCATACTTTGTTATTACTGCATAGAATGACTCACATTGTCCTTCTGTGCGATAAACGGTTATGTAGATGCGCGCAGTCTGTGACCAAGTGGCCCAACCTTGCCAATAATGCGGAGCGTTTACGGAGGTAGTAGATGGTTCCGTTTGTGAAGCAAACAAATAGGGCATGGGCGTAAATACGAATGCAGCAATTAAGGTTATGGCTGCAAATGCGGATGAATGTTTTGACATAATTATTAGTTTGTTAGTGTGGTCTTACAGTCCCATCGACCGTTAATGTTCAGTTAAGCTAGTGAGAAGCGTGGACTGAATTGCCACGTCTCCTAACGACGGTCCTGAGAATACCTTGAATGCGAGATATGATAATAGCAGCCCACGCTATAGCGTGAGAACCATCTTGTTATCTCTTGCATTCGTCGAAAATTTCTCAGGTTTTCGTTAGCAAGATAAGCAAAACGCTTCTACGATAATTTATATGTCTTGACAATCCGAAATGTCGTTGCAAAAGTACAGATTAATTTCTAAACTTCAAAGTACAGAGTCCATTTTGTTGCAAAATATTTCAATCAAAGGCTTTCGGGCATCCATACCTTTTATATGTCCCGGTCTTACAAAAGAAGGATTCGACGAGGCATGGAAATATTGCGAGGAAACAGGCCTGATGTATGATCAGGGATTTAGGACTTTGTTGGATTTGCGTAATCCGCAATATCCGAATCCGTTGAAAAATAGAATTTGCGGTATAGAGTTGTCAAGAGAGCCTAGTCAGAGTCTGGACGTGGCCTTTCAGCTGAATGGTCTTCCTGGGGTGTTTGCCTTGAGCGCAAGTGTAGACCAGAGACTTATCATTAGGACAGAGTTGGAGTTCTAATCATGTGTCTGTGCAGGATGTCACAATACCAACTATCTGTTGGTTTGGTCTTAATTTAAAGTGACTGTATAACGGCACGATTATTGTATATTTGTCGTTATACAGTCATTGTTTTTGACAGAAGCGAAGAGGCCTGCCTCATGACTGTCGGGAATAATACTTTTTAACGAATTGCTACTATATTGTCTGTTAGTTGTTTCTATTGTTTTGTTAAGACAAAATAACATTAATATGGAAGTAGACTTGGAAATTTTGACCAATTTATGGAAGTAGGATTGTCGGAATTTGCATATTTATGGAAGTAGCGTTATATTTGTGGCAAAATATGAGCGAAGAATGAATACGCAGAAACTGTTATCTGTAGTTGCAGACCAACGCGATGAGATGTTGGCAAATGAATATTCTGGATTGTGCTCACGTCCGGAGGAATCTCAGTTGGATTTAAGAAGTAATCGGGCTCAGGTTGTCATTGGGGTCAGGCGAAGTGGTAAGTCTACTTTGTGCGAGATGTTTTTGAGGCAGAATGGAATAGAGTGTGCTTATGTGAATTTCGATGACGAGCGTCTGAAAGATATGCAGTCAGACGACTTGGACAATCTGCTGGAGGCTCTGTATATGACGTATGGAGAATTCAAGTATTTGTTCCTTGATGAGATACAGAATATCGATGGTTGGCCATTGTTTGTCAACCGGTTGTTGCGGCAGAAACTTCATATCTTTATCACTGGTTCGAACTCGAAACTGCTCAGTAAGGAGCTGAGCACGCACTTGACAGGCAGGAATAATAAGGTAGAACTCTATCCATTCTCTTTTTCTGAGTACTGTGCTATGAAAGGGATAGATGTTGTTTCACTTTCGACAAAGGCGAATGGTATTCGCAAGGCTACTCTTCACGAATATCTGCAACAAGGAGGATTTCCGGAACTGTTCAATGAGACAAACCGCAGAGGTTACATCAACGGACTGTTAGACGCTATCATCAAAAATGATATCGCAGAACGTTTCAAGGTTCGTAATGTGGAGGTATTGAGAAGGATAGCGGCCTATCTTGCCGATAATTATTGTCAGGAATTTGTGGCCAAGACGGTGGGTGAACTATTCGGAGTGTCAAACCACACGGCGGAGAACTATTATTCCTATCTTAAGGAGGCGTTCCTGTTGGTCGGCATCAACAGATTCTCTTATAAGAGCATGGATCGTGTGAGGAACGAGAAAGTATATGTTGTAGATACTTCATTAGTTACTGAACGTGAGGATAACTTCTCTTTAGAGAACATAGGCTGGAAACTTGAGAATGTGGTATGCGTTGAATTGATGCGGCGCAACAAACCACTCTTCTGCGATGTATTCTACTACAAAGACCAATCTTCGCAAGTTGATTTTGTTGTTGCGAAAGACGGCAATGTGCGGGAACTGATACAGGTGTCTTATGACATTTCTGCCGGTAGGACACGCAACAGGGAGATTAAAGGTTTGAAAAACGCTGCCCGGAAACTCAGATGCAACAATCTCACGCTTATAACTTTTGAAGAGCACGAGACCATAGTAGAGGATGGTTACACCATCAATGTTGTCCATGCTACCGAGTGGCTGTTGAGGAAATAGTCAGAACAGCATTTGTCGCTGTGAGAATTACAGTGACATTGCCTTCAACTACCTTCTCCTCGGATCGAAATACCTGCCTATCACTGGCAGGCGGTGTACCGGCAGGTCGTGATATATGATGTGGGCTGTGAATGCGAGGATGAGGATGGTGTTTATGCCGAGCCTTGTGGCGGTGGGCCAATGTTGCGGCACAATCTGCATTAGGCCGAAGAAGAGGAGGGCTATGGCGGTATATGTTGCCATGCTCCTGAGCGGATAGTCTATGGGGTGTTTCTTCTGTCCTACTATGTAGCTGAGAATCATGGCTGTGCCATATCCGGCAACGCCTCCCCAGGCGCAGGCCATGTAGCCGTATCGGGGTATGAAGAAGATGTTGACGGCAAAGAGGACGGCGCACCCTGCCATGGAGAACCATGCACCGTAGCGTGTTTTGTTTATGGTCTTGTACCAGAATGAGAGGTTGAAATATATGCCCATTATTATTTCCGCCGCCATGACTATGGGCACTGTCCGCAGACCGTCCCAATAGTCACGTCCTATCATGTATTTGAGCAGGGGCATGTAGGCTATGACGCACAGAAAGGCCAGCAGGGTGAAGATGAGGAAGTACTTCATGCCCATGACATTGGTTCCGTCGCTGTTGTTGTTGCGGTTTTCGCGGAAGATTATCGGTTCGTAGGCAAAACGGAAAGCCTGCGTAATCATGGCCCTGATCAGGGCGATCTTGACACATGCGCCGTATATGCCCAGTTCTATGACACCCTGTGTGCGGTCGGGGTATACGAGAGGGAATATTATCTTGTCGGCAGCCTGGTTGAGTATGCCGGCTATGCCGAGGATGAGCAGCGGCCATGAGTATGACAGCATTTCCTTCATCAGTCCGAAGTCTGCTCTCCACCTGATGGCGAGCAGTTCAGGCAGGAAGAAGAATGTGATGGCAGTGGTGCAGGCGAGGTTGATGGCAAAGACGTAGAGGACATCCGTATGTCCGAGCCAAACGTAGTACAGAAGGTTCAGACCGATGTTCAACACTATGAACAGCAGCTTCAGCATAGCGAACTTGGTGGCTTTCTCCTTGTAGCGCAGATAGGCGAATGGTATGGCCTGCAGAGCGTCCAGTACCGTTGTGGTGGACATGATGAGTATGTACTCCGGATGGTCATCATAGCTGAGTATGTGGCTTATGGGCGTGATGAATGTGAACATCGCTCCGAGGAAGAGGGCGGAAAGTACGGCAATGATGCTTATGCAGTTGGAGATTACGGCATCGGCATTGCGGTTCTTCTGGTTGGCAAAGTAGAAGAACGTTGTCTCCATGCCGAAAGTGAGGATGACGAGCAGCAGAGCCACGTAGGCATATATGTTGGTAACAACGCCGTAGCCTCCGTTTTCGGCACTGATGACATGCGTGTACAGAGGAACGAGAAGGTAGTTGAGGAAACGGCCTACGATACTGGACAGCCCGTATATGACGGTATCCTTGAACAGTGTTTTCAGATGTGCCATACTTGATGTTCCGGTTTGGGGATGTGTGTATATTTATGGAATTATGGAATGGCGGTCAGAACAGGCCGAAGAGCCGCTGGTCTATCTCTTCGGTGACGGTACGGAAGTCCTCTGGATTTTCGCCGAACTTGCATGTGTCGCCGTCTATGACAAGTACTTCTCCGGGGTAGCTCCTTATCCATTCCTCGTAGCGGTCGTTCAGGCCTTTCAGGTAGTCTATGCGTATGCTTTGCTCATAGTCGCGTCCGCGCTTGCTTATCTGCGCTATGAGGTTGGGTATGGAACTGCGTATGTATATCATGAGCGTTGGAAGTCCGACGAGCGACATCATCAGGTCGAAGAGGTCGGTGTAGTTGTTGAAGTCGCGATCCGACATATACCCCTGTTCGTGCAGGTTGGGGGCGAAGATGCGTGCGTCCTCGAATATGGTGCGATCCTGTATGATGGTGTGGTCCGTTGTCTTGCTTATTTCCACGACATCCTTGAACCTCTTGTTCAGGAAATATATCTGGAGGTTGAAACTCCACCGTGACATGTCTTTGTAGAAATCTTCCAGATAGGGGTTGATGTCCACCGGTTCGAAACGAGCCTCCCAACCGTAACGCTTGGCCAACATTTTGGTCAGTGTGGTCTTGCCGCACCCGATGTTTCCTGCTATTGCTATGTGCATAATAGTGTGTGTTAAATAATGAATATGTTTGCGTATGACGATATGCGTCAGCCAATGTCATCCTCGGGGAAGAGATTGTAGAAAAGCCGGTCTATCTTGTCTGTGATGCTGTAGAAGTCCTCGCGGTTGTTGAGGAAGTCCATGTTGTCCACGTC